>JBKJJI010000159.1:0-4532 GCA_046598115.1 Acidimicrobiia bacterium
CACCTTCGAGCTCGGCGAGCAGGTCGACCAGCGTCTCGCGCACGAGGGGGTAGCGGTCGATGCGTTGGCCCCACTGCTTGCGCTGCGCGGCGTAGATGGCACCCTCGAGGAACGACCGACGATGGATCCCGAGGCCCATCAACGACACCCCGAAGCGCGAACCGTTGACCATCTCCATCATCCGGTTGATCCCACCCGACGTCACGGCGGCGCGTTCCTCGACGCGCGGCGCGCCGGCCAGCCATGCCCGTGCGCCGTCGAGGCTGACCTCGGCCGTGGGAACGCCGGTGGTCCCGAGCTTGGGCTTCAGCCGGTTGATCCGGAACCCGTTCGGGGACCCGTCGTCGCGCAGGCGCGGGACGATGAACGTCGCGAGCCCGCGCGTCCCGGCGGGCGCGTCCTCGGGACGTGCGAGCACGATGAACACGTCGGCGTCGACGTTCGAGCAGAAGTGCTTCTCGCCGTGGAGGCGCCACTCGTCACCGTCGGGGACCGCGACGGTGGTGTTGGCGCCGACGTCGCTGCCACCCTGGCGCTCGGTGAGGAACATCCCACCCTCCCACGCCGTCTCCGGATCGAGGCTGGTGAGGCGGGCGAGCATGTCGTCGCGGATCGGCTCGGGGGCGTATCGCTCGACGATGTCGGCGGCCCCGGACGTCATGCCGAGACCGCAGTAGATCGCGGTCTCGGCCTGGCTCACGAGGTACGACATCGCGGCCGTCACCACGGCCGGCACCGGGCGCCCGGCGTGGTACGAGAGGCCGGTGAAGCCGGCCCGCACGAGGTCGGCTTTGCTCTCGGTCCAGGTGGGATGGTGCTCGATCGTGTCGACCTCGTGGCCCCACCGGTCGTGGCGTACGAGGACCGGCCCGTGCTTGTCGGTGACCTCGGCCCGAGCGGCGAGCGGCCCGCCGCACAGCGCGCCGTAGGTCGCCACGTGCTCCTCGGCGAAGGCGCGGTCGTCGGCGTCGGGGAGGAGACGGTCGAGCAGGAGTCGGAGGTTCGGGTCGAGGGCGTACCAGTCGAGCCCGATGGCACCGTCGTGATCGGCATAGTCGGGGAGCACGGGACCGAGGGTACCCCCGGGCCGCGCCGAGGTTCCCGCCGTGCCCACCGCTAGCGTGCGCCTCCGTGACCCGAGCGTTCCTTCAGCGACAACTCTGGCCGAGACGGCTCCACCCGAGAGCCAGCGCCCCCGTGGTCGCCGCGGTCGTCGTCCTCGCGGTCGTGACGACGGCGTGCGGCGGCGGCGGCGCGCCGCTGAGCGCGCAGGCGTTCACGAAGCGAGCGAGTGCCGAGTGCGCCGCCCTCGCGGCCGCGAGCGAGGAGCTCGGCCTCGCGCAGTCGGAGGGAGCGGTGGGCGACGAGGTGCGGGGGTACGTGGAGGGTGCAGCCGATGGCGTGCGGGACCTGGCCGGTTCCCTCGCCGACCTCCGACCGCCCGACGCGCTCACCCGCGACAACGAAGCGCTCTCGGTGGCGCTCGAGCGGTACGCCGACGGCCTCGACGAGATCGCGTCGCGCGTGGAGCCGGGGCAGGGGCTCACCGAAGCGCTCGAGGCGGCACCCGAGCTGGTGCGCCACCTGAACCGTCTCGCGGATCGGTCGACGCAGCTGGTGGTGGCGCTCGGTCTCGACGGCTGTCAGCTCGCCGGCTGAATCGCCGCCGCGCCCTCGTGGCGCACAGGTCACCATCGGAACGGGCGCGTGTCGTGAGTGGGCATCGCCAGCGACGAGGAGACCCCCGTGCCCCGATCCGTCCGTCCGTCCGTCCGCGCCGTGTCCGCGGCGGTCCTCATGCTCACGCTCCTGCTCCTTGGTGCGTCCACATTCGCGACCGCGTCGTCGGCGGGGGCGGCGCCGGGCGACATCACGGTGTGCCACGACGGTGCGATCGCCCGGCAGCGCACCGAGATCGACGCAGACGCGTCGGTCCCGCAGTTCGACCCCGCGCTCGGCACCCTCCTCGAGGTGTCGGTCCCCACGCAATCGGTCCACCTCGATACCGATGCCGCGTTCGAGAACATCGCGGCGACGCCGGTCACGTTCGCGGCGCAGATGACGCACGCGGTCGTGTTCACGAGCCCGGCGGGGCTCCCGTCACCGGCGTCGGTCTCGGGGACGCTCGCCCGGGTCCCCACCCAGGTGCTCGCCGCGTTCGACGGCACGTTCGACCACGCGGGCCCGAGCGCGGTGGTACAACCGTCGGTCGGCATCGACGACGCGGCCGGTGCGGTCAGCTCGGTCGACCCCGGAGTGCTCAGCGCGTTCACGGGCCCCGGGACGATGCCGTTCCACGTCACCACGACGATCAGCGAGACGTTCACCGGCGGTGGGGGCAATGTGCAGGCCGCGATCAACACCTACGCGAGCGCGGCCGTGCAGGTCTGCTACCGCTACCAGCCCGTCGTCGTCGTCCCGCCCGAGCCCCCGACCGAGGTGGCGGGCGCAAGCGTGGCGAAGGCACCCACCCTTCCCGAGACCGGTGCGTCGACGATCCCGCTCGCCGCGGGTGGTGTTGCCGCGATCAGCATCGGTGTGGTGTTCGTCCGCCGGTTCGGGTCGGCGATGCCGTCGTTGCTCGACTGATCCCGTCGTTGCGCATCCAACCGTATATCTTATCAGACAGAAATAGATATACTTCGAGGATGAGCAAACGCTTGGTGGACATCGACGACGACCTGCTCGAGGAAGCGACGCGCCTCCTCGGCGCGAGGACGATGAAGGAAGCGGTCAATCGCTCCCTCGAGACGGTCGTGCTCCTCGCTCGACGTCGTAGCCATGCCGACCGGCTCGAGCGGATGCGCGGCCTCGATCTCGACGATCCGAAGGTCATGTCGGGCGCGTGGCGCTGAGCGCGGCGTTCCTCGCCGACAAGAGCGCGCTCGCGCGGTTCCCGATCCCCGCGGTCGCCGAACGGATCCGACCCCTCCTCGAGGAGGGCCTGATCGCCACCTGCGCCATCATCGATCTCGAGGTGCTCTACAGCAGCCGGACACTGCGCGACTACGAATCGGTCCTCGAGGAGCGACGCAGCCTCGACGCGGCACCCGTCACGCAGGAGGTCATGACCGGCGCCGTCGAGTTGCAGCATGCGCTGGCCCGCCGTGGCCAGCACCGCGTCCCGATCCCCGATCTGGTCATCTCGGCCGCCGCCCGTGCCGTCGGGCTCGTGGTGCTGCACTACGACGCCGACTTCGAGCGCATCGCCGCGGTCGGTGGGGCACCGCACGAGTGGGTCGTCCCGCAGGGCTCGATCTGATCGAGCGGAGCGCGGTCGCCGTTTCCTTCGGCGGCAGCCCCGCCTAGCCTGCACCCATGGCGTCCTACGATCGGCTCTCCTCGATCGACGGCAGCTTCCTGCGCCTGGAGCGGCCCGAGACCCCGATGCACGTCGGGTCGCTCGCCGTTTTCGAGAGCGGGAACCTCGTCGGGCCCGACGGCAGGTTCCGCCTCGCCGAGGTACGCGATCTGGTCGCCTCCCGCCTCCATCTCATCCCCCGCTTCCGCAAGCGGGTGCAGACGGTGCCGCTCGACGCCGGCGAACCGATCTGGGTCGATGACCACCGGTTCGACATCGGGTACCACGTGCGCCTGACGGCACTGCCCCGCCCAGGGACACGCGCCCAGCTGTTCGCGCTCTTCGAGCGTGTGCAGGCGCAGATGCTCGACCGCAGCCGACCGCTCTGGGAGATCTGGTTCGTCGAGGGTCTCGAGGACGGGCACATCGCGCTCTTCCAGAAGACCCATCACGCGCTGGTTGACGGGGTCTCCGGCGTCGACGTGGCGACGGTGCTGCTCGACTTCACGCCGGAACCGACCATCCTCGACGCACCCGAGTGGCGTCCGGAGCCGGCCCCGCCGCCCGCGCGGGTCCTCATCGACTCCGTGCGCGACCTCCTCTCGAACACCCAGCAGCTCGCGTCGGCCACGCGCCGCGCCGCAGAGGTGCCGCGTCGGGCGGCCGACCGCGTCGGCGAGCTCGTCCGCTCGCTCACCACCCTCACCGAGGGTGGCGTCGTGGCGCCCCGAACGTCGCTGAACCACCCGATCGCCGGGCGGAGTCGCCGCTTCGCCGAAACGCGCGTCGCGCTCGACGACGTGAAGGCGGTCCGCCGCGCGTTCGGCGGGACGGTCAACGACGTCGTCCTCTCAGGTGTCGCGGGTGGGCTCGCGCGCCTGCTGGAGCATCGCGGCGAGCTGCATCCGGAGTTGGTGCTCAAGGTCTTCTGCCCGGTATCCGTGCGCGACGACACCGAGCGGATGCAGCTCGGCAATCGTGTCTCGGCGATGCTCGTTCCCGTTGCGGTGGGTGAGCCCGACCCCCTGCGGAGGCTGGCTGCGGTCAGTGCGTCGACCCAGGGACTGAAGGAGCGCGAGCAGGCAGTGGGCGCGGCCGCGTTGCTCGGCGCGACGCAGTGGGCGGCGCCGACCGTCCTCGGGCTCGCCGCGCGCCTCATCCACCATCAGCCGTTCGTCAACCTCGTGTGCACCAACGTCCCGGGTCCCCAGGAGCCGCTCTACTGCATGGG
>JBKJJI010000226.1:0-7438 GCA_046598115.1 Acidimicrobiia bacterium
CTGATCTCGTAGCACCACCTCCGTACGAGATCACCAGGCCGCCGGGGCAACCCCGGCGGCCTTTCTCGTGTTCGGGGCCGTTCCCAGTCGCCACGTCCGATCCTCACCGACCGCCTACCAACGACCAGATCCCCAGCAACCGGATCCAGACCATCAGATCCGGCAACCAGTCCGAACGGGCCGGCAGGCCCATGAAGAAAGAAGACTGCGATGTACGCCATCGAGTACGGGGGCACCGAGGACGCCTGGCGCGTGGAGGCGCGTTGCGCGGAGGGCACCGGTCAGCTGACCGCGCTCTTCTTCTCGGAGGCGCTCGACGACATCGCCCGGGCCAAGGCCTTCTGCGGGGGCTGCGCCGTCCAGGCCGAGTGCCTGTCGGCGGCCCTGCTCCGCCACGAGCCCTGGGGGGTGTGGGGCGGCGAGCTGATCGCCAACGGCAAGGTGCTCGCCAACAAGCGTCGCCGAGGCCGGCCGCCGAAGTACCCCCGTCCCGAGGACGCCCTCCCCACGACCTGGGAGCTCACGGTCGCCGAGACGGCCTGAGTCCTGGTGAAGCGTGGGGGCTGTGAGGTCGGGTCGGCAGACGTGAAATCTGTCGGCCCGACCGGAGTTCACCGCGAGAGGCGGGTCGGGGCGACGACCGGGCAACACCGAATCCCCCCGGTGCCCTGGCCGAACCCCGGCCCGCCGCGGTCCACCGCGATGCTCCCGAGGCCCGTCCCCGGCGGCTCGTCGCCGGCAGCCCGTCCTCGGCAGCCCGGTGCTGCCTAGGCTGCGCTCCTGTCGAGGAGGTACCCGCACATGGCGATCACCCCGAACGAAGCCCAGTTCCTGGCCCTGGCCGAGGCACCCGACGACCAACCCGTCGTCATGCTCAACCTGCTGAAGTACAAGCAGCAGGCGTCCGACGGCGAGGGCAGCGGCGAGGACGCGTACCGCAAGTACGGCCAGGCGGCGGTCGCGATGGTCGAGGAGCGCGGGGGCAGGGTGCTGTGGATGGGTCGGGGCGATCAGATCCTCATCGGTGACCCCGACGAGGACTGGGACACCGTCGTCCTCGTGCAGTACCCGTCGAGAGCGGCGTTCCTCGACATGGTCTCCCAGCCCGACTACCTGAAGGCCCACGAGGACCGGGAGTCGGGCCTCGAGCGCACCGTCCTCGTCGCGTGCACGGCGATGGTCGACCGGCTCGCGGGGAGTGGCAACACCTGATGGGTCGCAAGATCCTGTTCATCACCACCGATCAGCAGCGCTACGACTCGCTGGGCTGCAACGGCGGGCAGATCGCCCGCACACCCGTCGTCGACCGTCTCGCCGACGATGGTGTGAACTACCGCCGGGCGCACAACCAGAACGTGGTGTGCATGCCGGCGCGCTCGACGATGTTGACGGGTCAGTACGTGAGCACGCACGGGGTGTATGCCAACGGCGTCCCGTTGCCGCAGGACGCGCCGAGCGTCGCGGCAGTGCTCGCCGATGCGGGCTACCGCACCGCGCTCGTCGGCAAGGCGCACTTCGAGCCCGGCTTCGACTTCGAGGGACGCTGGCCCGAGAACGTGTTCGGGCGCCGCGGCCGCGAGATCTCCTACGGCCCGCACCGCGGCTTCGAGCACCTCGAGCTCGCGATGCACGGTCCGCTCGACTTCTGGCACTACGGCACGTGGCTGCGCACCGAGCACCCCGAGGACGTCGCGGGGTTCTACGCGCTCGTGAAGGACGGCCGCCTCAACGCCGATGGCGGTGGCGACACCGGCCTCGAGCAGGTCGCCGCGAACCCGGTGCCGCGCGAGCACTACCACACCGATTGGGTCGCGGATCGCACGATCGCCTGGCTGGACTCGCTCGACGGCGACGCCGACTGGTTCTGCTGGATGAGCTTCCCCGACCCGCACCACCCGTGGGATCCGCCCGCGTCGGAGGTCGGCCGTGTCGACTGGCGTGAGCTCGACCTGCCGCCGGGCCACCCCGGATCCGTCGACGCCTGCCGAGAAGTGCTCGCGGGCAAGCCCCGCCACTGGCTCGACTGGTTCGACGGGACCTTCGACAACCGCGAGGGCGGACCGACGTCGTTCGTCCCGGTCCGCATGACCCACGACCAGGTGCGCGAGGTCAACGCGCTCGTGCACGTCGAGAACGAGCTGATCGACGAAGCGTGCGGCAAGGTGCTTGCCCATGTCGACGCCCTCGGGTGGGGCGACGACACCGACGTGTTCTTCACCACCGACCACGGCGAGCTCCAGGGCGACTTCGGCCTCCTCTTCAAGGGCCCGTACCACACCGATGCGCTGATGCGGCTCCCGTTCGTGTGGCGGCCGGCGCCCTCGGAAGGGTTGCCGTCGGGTGAGGTGACCGACCCCGTCGGGCACCTCGACCTCGCCCCCACATTCTGCGAGATCGCCGGCGTCGCCATCCCCGAGTGGATGCAGGGGACACCGCTCCCGCTCGCCGACGGATCGGGGCGCGAGCGTGTGATCACCGAGTGGGACAGCCAGTTCGACGACATCGACATGCACCTGCGGTCGATCTCGCGCGACGGGTGGACCTGCACCGTGTACGAGCCCGGGTTCGGGTACGACGGCACCGAAGGTGAGCTCTACGACCTGGAGGACGACCCGTACCAGTTCCACAACCGCTGGAACGACCCCGCGTGCGCGGCGATGCAGACCGATCTCGTCGCCGACCTCTACGACTACCTGCCGCCCGCGCGCGCCGACCGTCTCTCGGTCGAAGCGCCGGCCTGACGCTTCCCCGGAGCTCCGTTGCGCACCGATCCCCCCGACGACGATCTGGTTCCCGACGACCTGCGCGCCCAGGTGGAGGTGCTGCTCGGCAAGCCCATGAGCGACGCGGGCCCGTCGCCGGCGCCCGACGACGTCAACCTCCCGATGATCCGCCACTGGGTCGACGCGCTCGACGACCGCAACCCGATCTACCTCGACGCCGAGGCCGGCGCCCGGACCCGCCACGGCGGGCTCGTCGCACCGCCGGCGATGCTGCAGACCTGGACGATGGCGCGCCCGACGATCGCCGGGCTCGCCGAGCGCGGCGGTGCCGCCGTCGCGGTCTCGTCGGACAGCGCACTCGGGCTGCTGACCGCGGCGGGCTACACCGGCACCCTCGCGACGAACTCGGAGCTGGAGTTCGACCGGTACCTGCGCCTCGGTGAGCGACTGCAGGCGGAGGCGGCGCTCGAGGAAATCTCGCCCCGCAAGGCCACCGGCCTCGGTCTCGGATACTTCGTCACCTGGGTGAACACCTACGCCACCGACGGAGGTGAGGTCGTCGGACGCCAGCGCTTCCGGGTGTTCAAGTTCTCGCCCGGGACCACCGACCCCGACGGGCCGTCGAAGCGCTCCGGATCAGGTGGCGGGAAGGCAGCGGCGTCCGACAAGGCATCAGCGGGGGAGGAGCTTCCGGCCTGGGAGCTCGACGTGACCCCGGCGGTCGTCGTCGCGGGCGCGATCGCGTCGAGGGACTTCATGCCGGTGCACCACGACCGCGACTACGCGCAGGCGCAGGGTGCGCCCGACATCTTCATGAACATCCTGACCACCAACGGCTACGTGGCCCGGTACGTGACTGCCTGGGCGGGACCCGAGGCGCGTCTGCGCGGCATCGCCATCCGTCTCGGTGGTCCCGCGATTCCTGGTCAGCCCCTGCGCTTCAGTGGGCGCGTCGTCGCCGACTCGGTGGACGGCGACGAGCGGGTCGTCGAGGTCGCGCTGCGCGCCGCGAACGACCTCGGCGACCACGCGACCGGCACGGTCTCGTTGACGCTCCCGGCGTCGCGGTAGCTCAGCCGGTGGGCATCTCGAAGCCGGGAACGATCGCCGCGCTGCTGTCGGTCGCGGCGAGGTGTTCGCTGATGACGGCCTGGTAGTCGACCGACCGGTACCACGACTGCGCCGCCTTGGCCGAGTCGAATTCCACGACCACGGTGCGCGGCTTCCAGGTCCCCTCGACGACCTCGGGACCGTCGTCGACGATGATCGGTGCTTCGCGCACGGATCGTGCGCGTTCGTGATCGAATCGTCCAAGATCGACCAACCGCAGAGGAGTCTTCATGACAATGAAGAGCGAGGAGTTGCGTGAGCGCCGGCTCGCCGTGCTCGAGGAGCACTTCAAGTCCGAGGTGGACCAGGACTTCGACGTCACGTTGGCGACCTTCAACGGCCACCCGCGCTACGAGATCATCGCGACCGGTCAGGTCTATGACGGCGACGACGAGGTGCTCGCCTATCACCGGAGCCAACGGACGGCGTTCCCCGACCAGCGTCACGAGAACGTCCGGTACCACTTCGCTGACGACTCCGTCGTCACCGAATTCGACCTCCTGGGGACGAACCTCGGCGAGTTCTACGGCATGACCCCGACCGGCAGGGCGTTCCGCGTCCCGGTCATCGCGGTGTTCTTCTTCGAAGGCGACCGCATCACCAACGAGCGCGTCTACCTCGACAGCGCGAGCCTGCTCACCCAGATCGGGCGCGGCGAGCTCCTGGCGTTCGCGGGCGGCGGCGAGGCATGAGTCTGGACTTGGTCGCGTATCCGTTCGGTAGCCTGGTAGGCCTTCCGGGCGCTTAGCTCAGCTGGAAGAGCGCCTCCCTTACAAGGAGGAGGTCGGGGGTTCGAGCCCCTCAGCGCCCACGCGAAAGTGCAGCAGACCCCCGTGATCGGCAGAATCCAGGAGGCGCGGAAGCTTCAGCAGCGGCTCTGCGAGCTGTATCCGCCAGCGCCAGCGTAGGCGATCGGGAGCGTGGCCTCGAAAGGTCACTTCCGTGTCGCCCCCGCCCTTGGGCTGATTGCAGAATCCTTCCGTTAGCGGTACTATTTTGTCATGAACCTCGGAAGTGTTCCTCAAGCGGCTCAGGAGTTGGGTGTGAGCCCTCGCCGCATCCGCCAGATGCTGGCGGCCGGGAAGCTCTCGGGACAGCGACTGGGTCGCGAGTGGGTTATCGATCCCCGTGGCCTGGAGCGAAGTCGACTGCACCGACAGCCTGTCGGCCGACCGTGGAACGCTTCGTCTGCGTGGTTGCTGCTTGCGCTCGCGAACGGCGATGAACTCGAGGTGGATCCGGTCGAACGCTCCCGCGCCAAGAAGCGGCTAGCGGAACACGGGTTGATCGCTCTGGCGAGTCGGCTCGGGGCCCGGGCTGAACTGCGGCGCGCTTACGGCCATCCCGCTGTGCTCGGTCGCCTCGCCGAGGATTCTGATGTAGTTCGGGCCGGAGTGAGCGCGGCCGCCGACTACGGCGCTGACATCGTGGCTTCCAACGAGTTCGAAGGGTACGTGCCTGCTCGGATGCTCAGGCAGTTGGTCGATCGGTACGCACTCGACAAAGACGCCGAGCAACCCAACATCGTGCTTCGCGTAGTCGCCGACGACGCCTGGCCCTTTCTGGCGGGTGTGAAGGTGGCACCTCGCCCGGTTGTGGCGCTCGACCTGCTCGAAGCTGACGATGAACGGTCGCGACGCGCCGGCGCCGAACTGGCGACGGAAATGAACTCGTGACCTGGCCCGCCTTGGAACGGGAGCCGGTTGTGCTCCGTGCCCTCCCCGGATTGGCTGACGAACTCTGGGACACGCTGATCGAGCTGACTGAACTGCGACCAGGGGAGTGGACACTGGTCGGCGGACAGATGGTGCACCTTCACGCTCTTGAACATGGAGCGACGCCACCCAGACTCTCGACCGACCTCGACATCGTGGTCAACGCTCGGGTTGTGTCGGGAGCCGTCGCGCATTTCGTGGTTGCGATCGAAGGACGCGGATTCACTTCCGACGGGATGTCTCCCGAGGGTCTCGCGCACCGATACTGCCGCGGCGAAGTTGCGATCGATGTTCTCGCACCTGAAGGCCTGGGCGTGCGCGCAGATCTCACGACTTCACGACCAGGTCGAACGCTTGAGGTACCCGGTGGCACACAAGCACTCGCGAGAACGGAACTGCTTCCTGTGGCGACTCAGTCACGTTCCGGACTCGTACCGAGGCCGTCCCTCCTTGGGGCAATTGTCATCAAGGCTCTCGCTGTGACCGTTGATGACGTGCCCGAGGCACAACGACTCGACCTGGCGTTCTTGCTCTCGCTGGTCGAAGATCCAATAGACCTCAAAGAAGAGATGGACGCGAAAGACCGGCAGAGGCTCGCCGATCGCCGCGAACTGCTCGACGCAGGCCACCGAGTCTGGCGGGCATTGCCTCAAGACTCCGGCGATCGGGGCCGAGCAGCTCTCCCGATCCTCGTTCAGTGAGCGCGCAGCAAGGCGCCTTCGTTGGCCAGCAGACCCAAGTGCCGCCTGCAGTGTTCCGCCGAAGCGGTCGTCGTCGCGGAAGCGCATTACGCGGCGGCCGCCAGCGGAGGGATGTTTGCGACAGCGGAAGCGCGCGTTGTCTCGTGTGCCGCGCGTGTCACGCGGTTGGTTTCATCGGCGGCGCCAGCGGCTCGCAGCAGAGCACGGAGGCGTTCGCGGACTCGAGCAGGCTCTGTCATTGCTGCAGCTGCGACACGATCGGGTCGGACTGCATCGCCGATGAGGCGACGGAGTCGTGTCACGGCGTCCTCGGGATTCAGCTCCACCACGCTGTCCCAGTCATCGAGGACCTCGAGCAACGCGATCTTGACATCGTTGAGGCGGTGTGTGGCGCGTTCACGGCCACGACTTCGGTTGACGCGCAAGAGCGCTTCCGTTGCGCAACATGTTGAGCACATGGCGATAGTGGATATACTATCGTCTACGCCAATGAGGGAGGGGCCATGACTGCCGGGACGCTGCTCCGTGAGGCCCGACGCAACCGAGGGCTCTCCCAGCGTGCGCTCGCGGAGCGCAGCGGAGCCGTCCAGCCGACGATCGCAGCGCTCGAGAGTGGGCGCCACGATCCTGGGGTTGCGACACTCGAGCGGTTTGTCGCCGCCAGCGGGGCCCGCCTCGCCGTCCTGCCGACCCGGGTCCGCCCTGTCGCCGATGCTGCGGACGCCATCCGGCGCCTGGTCGCCGAAGACCAACTCGACGAGGCGTTCCGGGAGCTCATCCAGGTTGCCGATGATCTCGGTGCCGAGAACGGCGCAATTCGGGTTGCGCTCGCGGTCACACCACCGCAAGCGGTTGGCGACCGCCGCTTCGACGCGTTTCTCGCGGCCGTGGTCGAACACCGGCTGTCGGAACAGGATCTGGTGCTCCCCGAGTGGACGGCTGAGCCCAATCGGGTTTGCGAGGAGCCGTGGTTTCTCTCGTACCTCCCCGCGTACATCGCCCGCGCGCAGCGCGAGTCCCCGCCGGCATTCGCTCGGCGTGGCGTATTCCTCATTCCCGACGAGCTCGCGAGCGTGTGACCGTGGCATTCAGCCCGGTAGAGATCCGCGAGGCGCTCGAGCATCTGGTCGACGAACTGGTCGCGCGCGGTGTGCCGGCACGGATCACGATCGTCGGAGGAGCCGCGATG
>JBKJJI010000286.1:0-2607 GCA_046598115.1 Acidimicrobiia bacterium
GTCGCGGGCCCGGACGACGACCACGGGACGTTCCGCGATCGTGGCTCCCGGCCCGAGGTCGAGGTCCCAGGCGGCGTCGGCCTCAGGAACCGGGGCATGGGGAGCTGATCCCCATTCGACGGCACCGCCACCGTCGGGCAGCCATCGCACCCCGTCGGCGCCCACCGCCCGACGATGCCCGCGCCCCACGATGAACGACGTCCCGTCGGCGCGTGCACCTGCTCGCTCGACGCGTGTACGGCCGTCTTCGAGCCACTGGACCTCGATCGTGCCGGCGATCGTCACGGTGGACGATGCCGTCCGGGCGCGCTCGATCACCGTCGCGGGCTCGGGATCGGCCGCGCCCGACGGGAGCGCAACGACGGCCAGCGCTGCCACGACGACACCGGTGCCCAGTGCCCAGCCGGCGGCGTGGACACGACCGACGCCCGCGGTCATCGTCCGAACCTCGAGATGCCGACCGACGCGAGGTTGCTGATCGCGTCGTCGCCGACCGACGCGCGCGCGGCGTGCGCGTCGGAGAAGGCCGCGACGGGTGGCCGAACCCGCTCAGGGGTCGCGGTCGGGACCGCGGCCACGCCCACGACGAACGCGGCCGCTGCCGCGATGCCGGCGAGCGCCGCCACCTTGCGTCGGTTCGGACGAGCAGCGCGACGGGCGCGTCGCGACGCGAGATCGACGACATCGGGATCGGCGTCGCGCGAGCCGACCTCACGCGCGCCGACGTCACGCGCGCCGACGTCACGCGCGCCGACATCTTGGAGCACGGCGTCCCAGAGCCCGGGCGGCGCATCAACTGCACCGAGCCCCCGGATCGCCTCGCGGGTCTCGGTGATCTCGATGAGCACTTCCCCCCACGCGGGATCTGCGGCGACGCGCGCCTCGACCTCGGCGCGGGTCGCCGCGTCGAGTTCGTCGTCGAGCAGCGCCGACAGGAGGTCCTCCGACAGCTCGCGCTCAGCCACGGCGGCCTCCCGCCTTTGGCACGGCTTCCCCTGGCACGGCTTCCCCCGGCGTTCCCCGGCCGAGTCCATCGGCCGAGACCATCCCCCGTAGCAGGCGACGCCCCCGATGGATCCTCGACCGGACCGTCCCCACCGGGACGTCGAGCGTGGTCGCGATCTGCTCGTAGCTCTGGTCGGCGACGTCGCACAGCACGACGGGGACACGGAAGTCTTCCGGGAGCGACGCGAGTGCGGCCTGGAGGTCCACAGGCAGCTCGGTGCTCACCGCGTCGGCCGCCGGTGACGGTGGCAGCACGAGGTCGGGGTTCTCGGGGAGCGCGGACGAGGGGCGCCGCTTCCGGCGCCGCATGTCGTCGAGGAACACGTTCGTCACGATCCGGGCCAGCCAGCCTTCCAGGGATCCCGGCTCGTAGCGCTCCAGGCCTCGCCGGACCTTCAGGAGCGCCTCTTGCACGAGATCTTGTGCGTCGTCGCGGTTGCCGGTCAGGCGGAATGCCACCGTGTAGAGGAAGCGCCCATGCTCGCGGGCCACTTCTTCCCACGTCGGGATGCCGTCAACCATCAGTGCAACGACGTCACGAGTGGGCCGGTTCCCGCAGGAACCGGCCGGCCCCGGCTGGCCGGGGCGTCTCGCTCAGCTGGCTTCGTCGTCCTTGGAGCCGTCTGACAGCCCCTGCTTGAACTCCTTCTGCGCCTGCCCCATCGATCGGGCGAGCTTGGGCAGCTTGGCGCCTCCGAAGATCAGGAGGACGATCAGCAGGACGATGATGAGCTCTGTGGGGCCCACGTTCATGTGACGGACCTTTCGGGTCGAGGGTTCCAGCGTATCCCCGACCGGGCCGGGGCGAGCCTCATGTGGCGGTGGTGACCAGCGTCTCGGCGAGGGCCTCGACGTCGTCGAGCGACCCGACCTGGAAGGGCAGCGCACCCGCCCCGAGGATGAGGGTCTCCACACCGAGATCCTCCCAGGCGGTGGCCTGTGCGCGCACCTCGTCGATGGTCCCGACGAGCCGACCCACCCGCCACTCGTCGAGCGGCACATGGTCGAGGACGCCCGACGGCGTCGCTCGCTGCAGGCGCTCATAGCGGGCTCCCAGGTCGGCCTCGTCCTCGCCGACGAGCGCGTAGATCCCGAGGCTGCGCCAGACCGTCGCCGGGTCCCGCCCGATCGCCTCGCAGGCACGCCCGAGCGCGTCCACCCGCTCGCGATATGCCTCGTGGGTCCAGGCCCAGCAGGTGTTCCACCCGTCGGCACACTCCGCCACGGTCGCGAGCAGGCGGTCGCCCTTCCCGCCGAGCAGCACCGGAGGTCGGGGCTGCTGCAGCGCGGGTGGATCGACCCGCGCGCCGGCGACCTGGAAATGCACGCCGTCGTAGTCGAGCGCCTCCCCACCGAGCAGGCCGGTGATGATCTGGGTGGCCTCACGGAGCCGGGCGATGCGCGTGCCCGGCGACGGCATGTCCATCCCGATCGCTCGGTACTCGGGCTCGTACCACCCGGCGCCGAGACCCACGTCGAGGCCCCCTCCGCTGATCCGGTCGACGGTGGCGAGTGCCTTGGCCGCGACCGCCGGGGGACGCAGGGCCTCGCAGAGCACAAGCGTCCCGAGCCGCGCGCACGTCGTGACCTGGGCCAGGGCGG
>JBKJJI010000308.1:0-2863 GCA_046598115.1 Acidimicrobiia bacterium
GGTAGAGTCACCCGTCCACCACAAGTCGACGCGGGGTGGAGCAGTCAGGTAGCTCGTCGGGCTCATAACCCGAAGGTCGCAGGTTCAAATCCTGCCCCCGCCACCACATAGCTGCAACCGAACGTCCAGGGTCGGAGGGTCTCCGACAGGGTCGAGGTTCAGCACGAGATCGAGGGTCCGGTAGAGCCGGGCCCTCGTTTCGCGCTCGGACTCAGCGAGCAAGGCGGCGAGGTCGCCGGCGTGGTCGAGCGCTGTGCCGATGTCGTCGGCGGTGAGCGGTGCGGGTCGGTGGTGGTCGATGTCCCAGCCGGCGAGCATGGCTTGAGCCGGGACCTCCAGGAGCGACATCGGGATCTACTCCGGGACCTACTCCGGGACGAAGTCCGGGACCTGCGGCGGGACGACTTGGACGCGGGGCGGAGCGGTGACGGCTGGCTAACCGACGCGCCAGCACTCCGGCGCGGAGGATCAGCCGATCTCGTCGGCTCCCGGCTCGCGGCGGCCACCAAGTCGCTGGAGCAGACGATCTGGGATGCCGCCGACACGGTGCGCGGCAACCTGGAGGCGGCCGAGTACAAGCATGTCGCCCTCGGCTTGGTGTTCCTGAAGTACGTGAGCGCCGCCTTTGAGGCCCGCCGTCGGCACCTCGTCGACGCGACGAACGATCGGGCGTCCGACTACTTCATCCCGAACCCGGATCGCCGGGTCCAGATCGTCGAGTCACGCGACGAGCACACTCCCAAAGGCGTGTTCTGGGTGCCCGAAGGCGCTCGCGTGTCGTACGAATCATTCGATCGCCGTCACGCGCTTGTTCATGAGTGTCCAGTAGAGCCCGAGGGTCCGGACGGCCTCGATGAACTCGACGAAGTCGACCGGCTTGGACACGTAACTGTTCGCCCCGTTCGTGTAGGCATCGACCACGTCCCTTTCCTCGCTGGAACTGGTGAGCACGACAACCGGCAGAAGTCGCGTCCTCGGATCGTCCCGGAGTCGACGTAGGACGGTGAGTCCGTCGATGATCGGCAGTTTGAGGTCGAGCAAGACGACGATGGGTGTGAGTCCGGCGCTTCCGTCGGGTGGGAGCAGCACGGAAAGCGCGGCGGCCCCGTCCTCGGCGACGACTATCTCGTTGCGGACGTTTGCCTTCTTGAACGCTCGTTGCGTCAACACGACGTCGTCTGGGTTGTCCTCGACGAGCAGGATGGGGTCGTTACTCATGGTGCCTCCAGGATGCGGAGTGATCGGGGGTCGCCTCGATCACCGGCGGTGGCGGTGCGACGGGGTGCGGACCGAACGTAAATGTGAAGGTTGCTCCCTTGCCGGATACGGCGTCCGCGTGGATGTCGCCGCCGTGTCGGTTGAGGATCCGCTTGACGATGGCCAAGCCGACGCCCGAGCCGGGGAACGCTGCCGTTGTGTGGAACCGCTGGAACGCTGTGAAGATCCGTACCGCCTGAGCCGTGTCGAACCCGACGCCGTTGTCGGTGACGGAGAACCATCCCGGCACCGGGGCCGCGCCGAAGTGGATGACCGGATGCTGGGTCGTGGAGGTGAACTTCCAGGCGTTGCCGAGCAGGTTGCGGAGCACAACGTCGGCGAGGCGAGGGTCCGCCTCGGCGACGAGGCCGTCATCGATCTCCACCTCAGCGCGCCGCTCGGGGTCGGCGCCGCGAAGCTCAACCATGATCCTGGTCGCCACCACGGTGAGGTCGGTTTGGCTCACTGTCATCTCGGCTCGCGCCACTCGCGACAGGCTGAGGAGGTCGTCGATCAGCGTGCCCATCCGCTGCGCCGCAGCCCGGACGCGTTCGAGGTGTTCGTTGCCTTCGGCATCAAGCACGGGGGCGTAGTCCTCGAGCAGGACTTGACTGAAGCCGTCGATGCTCCGAAGCGGGGTCCGCAGGTCATGCGCCACCGAGTAGGCGAACGCGTCGAGCTCGTGGTTGACCGACTCGAGCTGGTGGGAGAGCTGCCTTCGCACAGTGACGTCGCGGATGGAGGCCGACACCGTCATCCCGTGGTCGGTCGGCAGTGGGCTGAGCGAGATCTCGACTGGGAACTCGCTGCCGTCCTTGCGTCGTCCATAGAGCTCGAGGTTGGGTCCCATCTCGCGAGCTACCGGCGCCGAGACGTAGCCGAGGCGATGTTCGGAGTGGGTGGATCGGAAGCTCTCCGGTACCAGGATCTCGACCGCGCAGCCGAGCAACTCCTCTCTCGCGTAACCGAAGAGCCTCTCGCCTTGGGCGTTGACGAGCTGTATCCGGCCGTGGTCGTCGACGATGACCATCGCGTCAGGTGCACCCTCGACGAGGCTGCGGAACCGCGCCTCGCTACCTGCGAGCTCTCGGACGCGGTCTTCGAGTCCACGGTTCAACACCCGCACGTCGTGCTCGACCGCCTGGAGGTCCGCGTGCGCCGCCTCGACCTTCCTCCTCTCCTCGGCCATCCCGTCCTGGGCCTGCTTCTGGGCGGTGACGTCGCGGGCGGCGGCGAACACGCCGAGCACGTTGCCTTCGACGTCGCGGTAGACCGATGCGTTGTAGAGGACGTCGGTGAGGGTGCCGTCGGGGTGGCGGATCGTGAGCGGGTAGTCGACGGCCATGCCCTCGGCGAACACCAGCTGGTAGATCGCTTCGGCCTTGTCGGGCTCGGTGAAGTAGTCGGAGAAGTCGGTCCCGATGAGCTGGTCGCGGGCGACGCCGGTGACTTTGATCAGGGCCTCGTTGACGTCGATGATCTTGCCTTCAGGGCTGATCGACACCAACGAGTCGAGACTCGATTCGATCATGCTCCGAGCCGATTCGAACGCCTGCTTCTGGGCGGTGACGTCGCGGGCGGCGGCGAACACGCCGAGCACGTTGCC
>JBKJJI010000107.1:0-3675 GCA_046598115.1 Acidimicrobiia bacterium
CGCTGACCTCGGCGACGGTCGCGGTGCGCTCCCGCGGGCTCGGGGCCGCACCCGCGGGTCCGGCGATGCCCGCGACGACGAGCGCGGCCGACGCACCCAGGCGGGCGATCCGGACGAGGCGGTGCAGGTTCCGGCCGGGCATCGGGTCATTCCACCACGCATCTGGGACACCGACGCGCGGCGATCACCGCCTCGCTCGGGGCGTGTCCTTGTGCCTCCCGACCGAGGAGACGACAATGACTGTCGAAGACGTCCGCGTGCGACTGCGGAGCAAGTTGGAATCGGCGTTCGGCGCCGAGGAGGCCTCGATCCTCATGGACCGACCCCCGGGAGGGTGGAACGACCTGGTCACCAACCAGGTCCTCGACGCCAAGCTCGACGCGCTGCGATACGAGCTCGTCTCGCAGATGCACGAGCTGCGGATCGAGATGGCGCGTGGCTTCCAGGTCCAGACATGGCGGCTCATGGGTGCCATGTTCGTGATGTTCGGGCTCTTCGCGACGCTCGTGCGCGCGACCTGAGCCCGCCCGCCGAGCGCGGGCATCGGCGATCGTTGCTAGTGCCCGAGCACCGGGTGCGCGGCGTAGGGCTCCTCGAGGCGGGCCATCTCCTCCGGGCCCAGCTCGAGCTGTTCGGCGGCGATTGCGTCCTCGAGGTGCGCCACCTTCGTCGCCCCCACGATCGGGGCCGTCACCCCCGGCCGGTGCAGCAGCCATGCGAGCGCCACCTGCGCGGGCGCGACGCCCCGCTCGGCGGCGACCTCGGCCACCCGATCCACGACGTCGAAGTCGGTCGGCTGGCTGTAGAGGAAGTCGGTGAAGGGGTCGGTGCTCGACCGGGTCGTGCGCTTCTCGCCCTCCCGGGTGCGGTTGCCGGCCAGCACCCCCCGGGCGAGGGGGCTCCACGGGATCACGCCGACGCCCATGTCGACGCACTGCGGGAGCATCTCCCGCTCCTCCTCGCGGTACAGCAAGTTGTAGTGGTTCTGCATCGACACGAACCGCGCTCCGCCCGCCCGGTCGGCTGCGTGCTGGGCCTTGGCGAACTGCCACGCGTGCATGCTCGACGCGCCGAGGTACCGGGCCTTCCCGGCGCGCACCACCTCGTCGAGCGCGCCCATCGTCTCCTCGATCGGCGTGTTCGGGTCGAAGCGGTGGATCTGGTACAGGTCGACGTAGTCCATCCCGAGCCGCGTGAGCGACGCGTCGATGGCCGAGAGGATGTGCTTGCGGCTCAGCCCTCCGCCGTTGGGTCCCGGGGTCATCGGCATGAACACCTTGGTGGCGATGACCATCTCGTCGCGGCTCAGGAACTTCGGCACGAGGCGGCCGGTCGCCACCTCGCTCGCTCCGGCCGAGTAGGTGTCGGCGGTGTCGAAGAAGAAGATGCCCGCCTCGACCGCGGCCCGGATGAACGGCTCGGTGGCGTCCTCGTCGAGCACCCACGGGCGGTCGCTGTCGTTGCCATAGCTCATCATCCCGAGGCAGACGCGCGACACGCGCAGCCCGGTGTTGCCGAGGTTCACTGCATCCATGGGCCGCACCGTATCCCGGCCCGTCGCGGTCGTCGGCCCGATCGGCGGTCACCCCCGTGGGGGGCGTTGTCGTCGGACGTCCCGGGAACCGGCCTCCGAACGCAACGGTTCCCTGATCGCTTGCCCGATGACGACGGGGAGACGAACATGGCACCCGATGAACGGTCCCGAGTGGAAGCATCACAGGCCTTGACGGAGCAGCTCGGACCCGCCGCCGCGGCTGCACTGATGGAGTGCATCCCGCCCTTCGGATGGCACGAGATCGCCACCAAGGCCGACGTCGCTGCCCTCGGGGCAAGGATCGACCGCGTCGAGGCACGGATGGACCGGCTCGAGGTACGGATGGACCGGCTCGAGACCAGGATGGACCGACTCGAGGCACGGATGGCTGGCTTCGAATCCATGTTCCATACCGAGATGAGTCGCCTGATCCGTTGGACCGTGGGCTCGATCTTCGCCGGGATCGCCGCGGTCAGCGGGGCGGCGGCGACGATCGCGGCGATCCTCGGCTGACGCCGGCCCGTCGCCGGGCAGCGTCACGCTCCGTCGAGCGCTTCCTTCCAGGCACGCAGCGCCTCGGACGAGGCGCTCCAGTCGATCGGCGAGTCGCAGGTGGGGCACTCGGGGTCGTCGTCGGTCAAGGGCTCGCTGCAGTTCGAGCAGTGCAACAGCGGCGCAGGGTCGGCCGAGAACTCGGCCGTTGCCCGGAGTGCCGGCGGTGGGATCGTGTCGCTCATCGATGCTCCTGGGTCGGAGGGTGTCGCACCCTCGAGGGTCCTCGATCGACGCTCGATCCCCCAGGGCCGTTCGGCCCTTCTAGCGCAGCGAAGGGTTCACCCGCCGCCCGGGGCCGCCTGCATCTGCTCGAGCATCGCCTTCATGGCGGCGTGCACTGCGTTGATCGCCTGGAGCGGGCGGATCATCACCTTGAACTCGACGATCTTGCCGTCGTCGTCGCAGGTGATGATGTCGACGCCGTTGAGGTACTTGCCGTCGAGCTTGGTCTCGAACTCGAGCACCGCCCGATTACCGCTCATCACCTCGGCCACATAGCGGAACGCGCCGCCCACCGCGGGAGCGTCGTGCTCCTCGTCGCCCGTCGACGGGTGGGTCGGTTCCGGGTCGCCACCAAGCGTCGCGCCGGCGGCCTGGAGGTACAGCTTCGTGAGGTCCTTGCCCTGCTGGGGGGAGAAGACGATCGGGGAGAGGAAGACCACGTCGTCGTGGAGCAGCTCGTCGAGACCACCCGGGAGGTCGCCACGCAGGTGCTGGTGCCAGCGCTCGATGGTCGCTTCGATCATGTCGTGTTCCTCATCGCTTGCGGCGGCGGTAGCGGACGGCGGCGATCGCACCGGCGATCACGGCGCCGGTCGCGACGACGATCGCACCGTTGCGCAGGACGATCTTCGTGCGGTTGGCGCCGCCGGTGTCTTCCTCCAGGGAGGTGACGTCGTCGAGCGCGATCTCGTGGTGCGCACCATCGGTGTCGGCGAGCGAGAGGACGCCGTCGGAGAACGCGGGGTCCCGGCTCAGGGACTCGAGGTTCCGGGCATGCAGGTCCGGGCCGAGGCCCTCGGGGACCTCACCGAGGTGCACGTCGTCGAGGTCTGGCTGGTCATGGTCGTCGCGGGCGTCACCGGGTTCGCTCATGCGTTGCCGAGGCTACCGGCGGCGCACGGCACGCAGCCGGGCCTCAGCGCACCAGCACGAAGAACGGCGTGATGTCGCGGGCCCAGCGGCCGACGACCTCGTCGAAGATCTCGGTGACGAGCGCCCAGTCGGGATGGTGTCGGTACCGCTCGGCGTGGTCGAACAGCACCACGTACCCGGGGGCCGGTGCCCACGAGAGGTCGGTGAGCGCATCGGTGAGCGCATCCCAGTTGTGTCCGAACCAGGTCGGGAACCCGCAGCCGGAGGCCATCGCCGCGAGGAACGAGCGCTTGTCGACGACCGCGGTCGCGTCGACGTGGAACATGTGCCACCCGCGGTCGCGCACCCGCGTGGCCGCCTCGATGGGGTCGACGGCGTCGTCGAGAGCGTGCACCCCCGGGACCGCCTCGCCGCGCAGCACATCGTCGAGCGTCGTCTGCCCGAACTCGGTTGCCTCGTTCACCGGTACTACACCTCCAACCACTACGACT
>JBKJJI010000398.1:0-4380 GCA_046598115.1 Acidimicrobiia bacterium
GAGGATGGCGCCGCCGGTGGCGGGGATGTTCTCCGCGCCGTCGATGACGACCCGGGCCGACGGGTCGAGCGCCGGTTGGCTCAGAGGTCGCAACCAGTCCTGCAGCTCGCGACCACCGATCTTGAAGACGCCCGGCGTCATCGCCACGATCCCTCATCTTGGTCTGTCATCGGCGTCAATCTTGTCCTCATCGTCGACGACGGTGGTCACGCTCGCCCCGCTCCACCACAGCTTGGCTGGTCGGGGCCCGGTCCCCGACGGTGATCATCGCTCCCTGAGCCAGTCGCACCACGCGGCGACACCTTGGCCCGTGCGGGCACTCGATTGGATCACCGTCGCCGTCGGGTTGACGTCGTGCAGGTTCTGGAGGAAGAGGTCGAGGTCGAAGTCGAGGTGGGGAAGGAGGTCGAGCTTGTTCACCACGACGACGTCCGCGGCCCGGAACATGACCGGGTACTTGAGCGGCTTCTCCTCACCCTCGGTGATGGCGTACACCATCGCCTTGGCGTGCTCACCGACGTTGAACTCGGCAGGGCACACCAGGTTGCCTACGTTCTCGATGAGGAGCAGGTCCATCTCATCGAGCGGGAGCCGCGTCAACCCAGAGCGCACCATCACCGCATCGAGATGGCACTCACCGCCGAACCCGGCGCTCGTGTTCACGAGCGAGACGGTCGCGCCGAGCCCGGCCAGCTCGTCGGCATCGAGGCTTGTGGCGATGTCACCCTCGAGGACACCGACGCGCAGCTCTTCGGTGAGGGCGGCGAGGGTGCGCTTCAGGAGCGTCGTCTTGCCCGCCCCGGGTGACGACATCACGTTGACGGCTCGCACGCCGTGCTCGTCGAATCGGCCACGGTTGATGGCGGCGACCCGATCGTTCTCGCCGAGGATCAGCTCCAGGACGTCAACCCGTTGGGTCCCCGTCTCGGCGTAGCCCCCGTGGTCACCGACATCGTGCTCGTGCGTGTGCGCGGTGCCGTCGGCGTGGCGATGGAATCGGCCCATCAGCGGATCTCCGCGGCGACGTCGAAGGACGCGATGAGGAGCTCGTCGCCCGACAGGAGCTGCACGTCGTGGCTCTCGCAGGTCTCGCACGCGAGCACCGGGAACCGAAGTGTCGACTCGGCGCCGCAGGCGTGGCACCGCACGACGGCGGGAACCTGTTCGATGGCGAGCTCGCACCCGGCCAGGTCCGTGCCGTCGGTGAGCATCTCCCAGGAGAACGAGAGCGCGTCCGGTACGACCTGGCGGAGGTGGCCGACACGGACGTCGACGCGCTTCACGGGGCGGCCAGCGGAGCGCTGCTCGACGGTGTCGAGGATGGCCTGGCACAAGGAGAGCTCGTGCACTCCCTACCCCGTGGCCCGGCCGAGTGTGACGGCGGCCTCCCGGTGCAGTCGCCCGAAGTTGTAGTAGGCCGCGCACGCTCCTTCGGAGGACACCATGCACGTGCCGATCGGCGTCTCTGGTGTGCATGCCGTACCGAAGACCTTGCACTCCCAGGGCTTGATGACGCCCTTGAGCACCTCACCGCACTGGCAGGCCTTGGGGTCGGCAACCCGTACGCCCGGCAGCGCGTAGCGCAGCTCGGCGTCGTACGCCGCGTACCGCGGGGCCAGCTGCAGCGCCGAGTGCGCGATCGACCCGAGACCCCGCCACTCGAAGAAGGGGCGGAGCGAGAAGACCTCGGACAGCACTTTGAGCGCGACCGGGTTGCCGTCGTACTGCACGACCCGGCCGTACTGGTTCTCGACCTCGGCACGTCCGTCCGCGAACTGCTTCATGATCATGTAGACGGACTGCAGCAGGTCCAGCGGCTCGAAGCCCGCGCAGACGAGCGGCATGGAGAAGTCGCGGCTGATCCACTCGTACGGGCGGCAGCCGATCACCGTCGACACGTGCCCCGGGCCGAGGAACGCGTCCAGGCGCAGGTCAGGCGAGTCGAGGATCGCCTTGATCGCCGGGATGATCGTCACGTGGTTGCAGAACACCGAGAAGTTCTCGATGCCCTCCTTCTCGGCGCGCAGGACGGTCAGCGCCGTCGAGGGAGCCGTCGTCTCGAACCCGATCGCGTAGAAGACGACCTGGCGGTCCGGGTTCTGACGGGCGATGCGCAGCGCGTCGAGCGGGCTGTAGACCATTCGGATGTCGGCGCCCCGGGCGTTGGCCTCGAGGAACGACCCTCGCCCGCCGGGCACGCGCATCATGTCGCCGAAGCAGGTGAGGATCACGCCGTCCCGCTCGGCGATCGCGATGCCGTCGTCGACCCGCCCCATCGGGATGACGCAGACGGGGCAGCCGGGTCCGTGCACGAGCTCGATCTGCTCGGGCAGGTGGTCCTGCACGCCGTACCGGTAGATGGTGTGGGTGTGCCCTCCGCACACCTCCATGATCTTGTAGTGCCGGCCCGGCTCGCACAGCGCGGTGATCTCGCGACCGAGGACCTGGGCCAGGTCCGCGTCCCGGAACTCGTCGACGAACTTCACCGGATCACCCGCTCGATGGCGACGCCGGCGTGGACCAGGACGCGGTCGCCGACCGCGACGTCCCCGACCAGCTCGGTGGCCACCAGCTCAGTACGGCCGAGCTCGTCGACGCAGGTCGCGTCGGGCCCGTCCACCGAGTCGACGGTGAGGACGACCGCGACGTCTCCGCAGGTGATGCAGCCCGGTTCGGCGCTGCAGCTGGGCGCGGTCACTCGATGCTCGACTCGGCGACGGCCTGCAGCTCGTCGGTGAACGACTGGCCCATCATCTCGAGCATCGACAGCGCCTCCGCGGCTTCCTTCTCGTCCACCTTCGACATGGCGAAGCCGACGTGGATGAGCACGTAGTCCCCGACCTGCAGGGGGGTGTCCTCCATCAGACCGATGTTGATCTTGCGTTTGACGCCGACGACGTCCACGAGGGCGAGCTGGTCGTTGTTGCCCTCGAGGAACTCGACGACCTGGCCGGGGATGGCGAGGCACATGGTCAGTGACCTCCGGCATGGCTGTGGGCGGGGACGGGCTCGGGGTCGCGCTCGGCGTCGTCGTCGACGTACTGCAGCCACTCGAGGACGACCTCGTCACCGCCCTCGACGGCCACGTCGAGAGAGCCGCAGGACGGGCAGGCAGGGGAGGGGTCGTCGCTCTCGAAGTCGTTGCGGCAGTCCATGCAGTGCCCGCCGACCGGGATGACGACGACCGTGGTGACGGCGTCGGCTGCCGGCCCGTCCATCGCGGCGACGGAGAACGACTGCTGGAAGGCGTCGGCGACCACGCGGTGCACTGCGCCGATGCGCACGCCGACCGCCGCGACCTGTCGAGAACCGGCCCGGCGCTCGACCGCTTCCAGCACACCTTCGCAGTAGCTCAGCTCGTGCATGGGCTACATCGACCGGATGCGCAGGTACCGGCGGACGTCCGGGATGGACCGCACCCCGACGACCGCGCCGAGCAGGACCACCACCCCGACGAACCCCGTGAAGACGATGCCGACGACCCTCATGGCTGCTCTTCTCTCTGTCGTGCTGAGCCGGGCGCAGGACTGCGCCCGACGGACATCCCGAGCCGGTCGTGGAGGAGCTCGTGGACCAGCGCGACCGCACCGTCGACGGCTGCGGCGACGGGCGGGGTCAGGCCCATGCCTTCGCCGACCTCCGCCGGGGTGCAGCCCACGACGTACGTCTTGGGCAGCGATCCGCCGAGCGAGCCGAGGCTGGCGAGCACCGCGACGGGCGCCATGCCGTGCGCGTCGAGCTCCCCGTCGCCGAGGTCGTCCGGCCCCACCTCGAGCACCGACAGATCACCGGGGCTGCCGTCGCCGGGAACGGCGTCCACGACGACGAGGGCGTCGTACCCCTCCAGCAGGTCGTACGCGAGGTGCATGCCCCGGATGCCGTAGTCGACGACCCTGACGCCCTCCGGCAGCACCTCGGACGCCAGCCTGCGCGCCACCTCGCTGCCGAAGCCGTCGTCGGTGAGGAAGAGGTTGCCGATGCCGGCCACGAGCACGCCGTTGCTCATCGCACGGCCTCCCGGGCCGGCAGCGGCTCGAGCTCCTCCGGGGAGAAGTAGTAGTAGCGCCCCGTCGCGCCGTACAGGTCCGCGCCCGGGTCGTCCTCGAGCGCCACCGCGACGTGGGTGCCGCCGTCCACGTCGAAGTACACCCGTGCGACGACGCCGGTCAGCCCCGCCAGGAAGATGTCCTGGGCGTCGGCCCGGCGGGACGGGCGGAGCAGCACGCGACTGCCCTTCGACACCGGCACGCCTGCGACCACTACGGCGTCGACCTCGGGCTCGGCCCGGGCGTCCTGGTCGGCATCCCACCAGGGCACCTCGTCCTCCGCGCCTGCGTCCGCGCCGCGCCGGGCCCCGTGGAGCAGATCCATCGAGGTGTC
>JBKJJI010000420.1:0-4218 GCA_046598115.1 Acidimicrobiia bacterium
CGGCACCAGGCGAGGTACGCGACGAGGTCGCCCGGCTCCGGTGCGGCGCCCGCGTCACCCGCAGCTCCGCCGTACTGGGTCTCGAGCCGGAAGGCGACGAACTCGGCAGGCGGCCGAGGGAGGAACGGCGGCCGGTGCCACCACCCCCTGGGGCTGCTCCGTCCGACGACCCGGAGCGCGGTCCACCAGAGCTGCGGTCGCACGAGGACCGCCAGCACCGCTCGCGCCCACGAGCGCTCCTCCGGTGCCGACACGGCCGTCACCGTAGCCCCGCGACCCGCTGCTACCGTCGCCGAGGCCCGTTGCGCGACACGCGCCGGGCACTCTGACCGCCCCCGCACGATCCGCCCCCGCACGATCCGGCCCGCACGATCCGAGGAGGAGCACCAGTGGCTCGAGCAGCGACCGCGCCGGTCGACGTCGCGGCGCTCGGCGATGCGCTCCTCGCCAACATCGAGCGTGTCATCCGCGGCAAGCGGGATCAGGTGCGCCTCGCGCTCGTCTGCCTCTTCGCCGAGGGCCACCTGCTCATCGAGGACGTCCCCGGGGTCGGCAAGACCGTGCTCGCCAAGGCGTTGGCCCAGTCGCTCGCGACCACGGCGCACCGCATCCAGTTCACGCCGGACCTTCTCCCCTCCGACGTCGTGGGGGTGTCGGTCTGGAACCAGGCGAAGTCGGAGTTCGAGTTCCGTCCGGGCGGCGTCTTCGCACACGTCGTCCTCGCCGACGAGATCAACCGGGCGTCGCCCAAGACCCAGTCCGCGCTGCTCGAGGCGATGGAGGAGCGCCAGGTCAGCGTCGACGCCACGACGTATGCCCTCCCCCGCCCGTTCCTGGTCGTCGCGACCCAGAACCCGATCGAGCTCGAGGGGACCTACCCGCTCCCGGAGGCCCAGCTCGACCGGTTCCTGATGCGCATCCCGATGGGCTATCCCAGCCGGGAGGCCGAGCTCACGATCCTCGAGGCCCACGGCGCCGGACAGGTCCGAGCGGAGTCGCTCGAGCCGGTCGCGACCGCCGACCAGGTGGCGGCGGCGGTCGACGCCGTGTCGGGCGTCTACGTCGCTGCCGCGCTGCAGCACTACATGCTCGACCTCGTCGAGGCGACGCGCGCGCACCCAGAGCTCGTGCTCGGCGTGAGCCCCCGTGGGGCGATCGCGCTGCAGCGGGCGGCCCGCTCCCTCGCGGCGATCGCCGGGCGTGAGTACGTGATCCCCGACGACGTGAAGTTCCTCGCCGCGCCGGTGCTCGAGCACCGGGTCATCGTCAACCCCGAGGCCGAGCTGCGGGGCATCACCGGCGTCGACGTGATCGGCGCGGTCGTGGCGTCGGTCGCGGTCCCCGGCGCCTCCGCGTAGGCGTGACGCGCTCGCTCGGTGCGCCCGGTCCCACCCGGCGGGGATGGGCGCTCGGCGGCGCCTCGGCGGCGCTGCTCGTCGGGGGCCGCCTCGTGGGGTCGGTGGGGCTCGTCGGCCTGGGGCTCGCGGGCATCCTCCTGGTCGTCTTCGCGCTCGCCTCGGTCGCGCCCCGCGCACCCCGCCTGGAGGCCCGCCGGGTCGCGCGTCCGACACGGGTCCACGTGGGCGGGGCAGGGCGCGTCGTGCTCGAGGGACGGACCGTGGCCCGCACCCCGCTCCTCGCGCTCACCGAGTATGTCGACGACGGGCGCCGAGCAGCACGCTTCGTGCTCCCTCCCGGCCCGGCCGGAACACCGGTCGAGGCCGTCTACCGGGTGCCGACGGAGCAGCGCGGGCTGCACGAGCTGGGCCCCCTCGTCGGCATCGTGAGCGACCCGCTCGGGCTCGCTCGCCGTTCCTGGGAGCTGCTGGGGGCGACCGACCTCGTCGTGCGCCCGCGCCTGCACGACATCCTCGCCCCCGGTCGCGGAGGCGGCGGCGATCAGGACCCGCGTGCCGAAGGCCCGAGGGTGCCTGCGTTCGAGGCCTCCGGCGACTTCCTCGCGCTGCGCGACTACGAGTCGGGGGACGATCCCCGCCGGGTGCACTGGCGCTCGTCGGCGCGTCGGGGGCACCTCGTCGTGCGTCAGGACGAGTCGGCGGCCCCCGGTCGCGTGGTCGTGGTGCTCGACACCCGTCCGTGGGTCCATGACGCGCAGTCGTTCGAGGTCGCCGTCGAAGCGGTGGCGTCGATCGCGATGCGCCTCGACCACGACCGCGCCCCGGTCGAGGTCGTCACGAGCTCGGGGCAGATCCTCGCCCGTCCGGGGCCAGGCACGCTCGAGCTCCTCATGGACCGGCTCGCAGTCGTGGAGGCGGCCGAGCCCGACCTCCTCGCGGCGGTGGGCGCCCGGCTCGCCCGACGGCTCGGCATCGGTGCGGTCGTCGCGTGCACCGGTGCACCCGACGACGCCCTCCTCGACGCGATCGCCACGGTCGGTCGTCGAGCGGAGCTCACCATCGTCGCGACGAAAGCCAGTGAGCATCGGCTGGTGT
The DNA here is from genome assembly GCA_046598115.1 of Acidimicrobiia bacterium. GTDB lineage: Bacteria > Actinomycetota > Acidimicrobiia > IMCC26256 > PALSA-555 > DASUAO01. Next base: position 2,454 of record JBKJJI010000420.1, read on the forward strand.
CGAGCGTCCCGACCGTGGACGCGACGAACGCGCCCTTCGGCGCCGCCTGGAACCGGGTCGTCGCCCTGCGACGGACCCGCCGGGCCCGATGATGGGGCCCGATGATGGGGCCCGGATGACGGGGACCCGATGAACGCACCCCGCGTCCGCGAGTGGCCGGTGACGGCAGCGCTTGTCGGGCTGAGCGTCAGCGTCGCGCTGGCGTTCGACCGGATCCTCGGGGGCAGCCGCTGGATCATCCCGCTCGTCGCGGCAGCCGTCCTCCCCCACCTCCTCGGGCTCGCGGGCCGGGCGCTGGAACGCAGCCCGCTCGTCACCGGTCTCACCTCGGGAACCGTCCTGCTCGTCTTCGCGCTCGCGCTCGCGCCGCGGGCGGGCTCGCCGGGGTCACTCGTCGACGCCATGGGTGCCGGATGGCGCGTCGCGTTCGACGACCCGGCACCGATCCGCCCGACGGCCGGCGTGATCATCCTCGCGGCCGTGGTGGTCTGGGTCGCCGCCGCGTGCTCCGACCACCTGGCGTTCCATCGCAGCGCGTCGCTCGGTGCGATCGCGCCGGGTCTCGTCGTCGTCGTCTGGTGCGTCGCCCTCGGCGTCCGCCAGGAGCAGTGGGTGACGATCGTCGTCTTCGGAGCCGCGACCGTCGCGTTCCTCGCACTCCAGCACCAGGCGCTCCTCGACCGCCGACGGACCAGGATCGGCAACCGTCGCCTCGTCGACGCACCCGGCCTGGTCGCGCTCGGGGTGCTCATCGGTGTGGTCGCCGTCGCACTCGGCGTCGCGGGGGCAGGCGCGATCCCCGACGTCGAGAACCCGATCATCGACGTCGCCGGGGTGGGAACCGACGGTGGGAACCGGACCTACCGCACGTCGATCCCCCCGCTCCTCGACGTCGGCGACAAGCTGCGCGACACGAGCGAGGTCGAGCTGTTCACCGTCGACGCCAACCGGCCCGACTACTGGCGCATCACCGCACTCGACCGGTACCAGGAGACCGGCGGTGGGCAGTGGACGCTCACTGCCGAGGGCGACGATGTGGGCCAGGGACTCGACGGCACCGTCCCCGGCGACGCCCTCGTACAGCGCTACCGGATCGGAGCGCTCGGGGAGCGATGGATGCCCGCCGCGTTCGAGGCGGTCTCGATCAGCGACCCCGACACCCTGGTCGTGCAGGCGTCGGCGACGCTCGTCAGCAGCAGGGAGTCGGTCGACGGTCAGCGCTACACCGTTCGCTCGTCGACGCCGCCCCTCTCGCTCGACGCCCGCCAGCGAGCGGCGGCCGACCGACCGGCCCCCCGTCGCCTCGCGCCATTCACCGTCCTCCCCCCCGAGGTCCCCGACGTGGTCCGCACCGAGGCAGCGCGCGTCACCGCCGGGATCGAGAGTCCGGTCGCCCGGGCCGAGGCGCTGCGCGACTACTTCCGCGACGGCTCGTTCACCTACGACCCTGCGATCACGCTCGGCGACGACACCGGCGCGACCGAGGAATTCCTCCGCGAGCGCCGCGGCTTCTGCGTCCAGTTCGCGAGCACGTATGCCCTCATGGCTCGGTCCGTCGGCCTCCCGAGCCGCATCGCGGTCGGCTTCACCCCGGGGACCCAGGACCCGGAGACGGGGCGGTACTCGGTGACGAACCACGATGCGCACGCATGGCCCGAGGTGTGGCTCGCGGGCGTCGGCTGGACGCACCTCTTCGATCCCACACCGCCGAGCGACGGACCCGGCGGGAGCGCGCTACCCGGCGAGGTCCCGCCGACCGATCCGC
>JBKJJI010000027.1:0-5181 GCA_046598115.1 Acidimicrobiia bacterium
ATGCAATCGGTCGATCTCCGAAGAAGGGCAGCACGTGGATCCGGATGTGTGACTCGACGAGTACCTCGGTCGACGGGCGATGAACCTGGGCCATGCGCCAGATCTCGGCGTACTCGCGAAGGCGCACGCGCCCAGCCGTGGGGTCGATGTACTCGCCTCGAGCGAGGTCCCCACGAATGCGATCGAGAAAGCGCTCTGCGTCTGCCTTCCGGGCGAAGTGCCGCGCCTGTTGAGGACCGCCGGAGAACTCCCGCCACCTTGCCCGGTAACGGCCATCGGGGCGCTTCTCGATGCTCGCCATGTCTAGACCACCCGCCGGCGCTGGAGGGACTGTTGCCCTCGCAGACCCAGGCATCGTTGGCTCGTGCCAACGACCGCCATCACGACGGGCCCCCGGAGTGGCGCGGCGTTCCGAGAAACGACGCCACGCTGAGGACTGACTGAGGACCGAGACCCGCTTTCGAGTCCAGAACCGTTACGCCGTAAAGGTGTGGTGGTGAGTCGGCCTGTACGCCGGATTCTGTGCGACGCCCACCCGAAGGCGGGGCGCCGTGACGACCATCCATCTCGGCCGACGGTTGCCCGTCGGCTCCAGCGGTCTACCCGAGGGTGTCTGCGGGCGGGCCGCCCTCCCTCTGCGTGACCTTGCTCCCGGTGGGGTTTGCCGAGCCACCCGGGTCGCCCCGGGTGCTGGTGCGCTCTTACCGCACCGTTTCACCCTTACCTGTGCGCGCCACCCTTGCGGGCGACATGCCATCGGCGGTCTGTTCTCTGTGGCACTTTCCTGCGGATCGCCCCGACTGGGTGTTACCCAGCACCGTGCCCTGTGGAGTCCGGACGTTCCTCGGACGGGTCGAGCCCGTACGCGGCCGTCTGGCCGACTCACCACCGCCACCAGTCTCGCGTGCCGGCGGGCATGACGTCGCACGGGTTCCACCCGGCGCCCGGCCACCTCCATCGGCCCCGGGCCCGACGCCGCCACGTCAGCGTCTCCATCGGGCCGGCACCGCCATCGGGCGGTGTCCAAAGAGAGGAGGATGACGTCCATGACCCTCCCACCGTTCCCCGCCCGCATCGCGGCCCTCGAGCCCTTCGACGGCCCGTTCGACGCGTTCCGCCTCGCCGCCGACGGGTGCGACGTCCTCCTCGCGACCTACCCGGCGGCACCGTGATCGAGGCGCACGCCCACGACACCCACAACGTCGGAGTGATCACGTCCGGCGAGCTCATCCTCGCCGTCGACGGGCAGGAGCGGCGGTTCGGTCCCGGCGACTGGTACGAGATCGACGCCGGGGTCAGCCACGCGGCCCGCTTCGAGCACGACAGCGCCGAGATCGAGTTCTGGTTCACCGACGCGTGAGACGCCCCGGCCCGACGTAGCTGTCACACCCCCCTCCTATCATCGAACGTATGTTCGAGATCGAACGGATCGCCGCCGAGATGCGCAGCACCCTCCAGGGCACCGACCCCCACCGGGTCACGGGCCGCGACGCCCTGCGCCTCGTCCGGGCCGCCGCCAAGCTCGAGCGGCTCGCCGGCGCGGCCAAGGCGCTGTACGCCCGCCGCTGCGTCGAGACCGGCGTGTGGGCCACCGACCGCGACGCCCGGGTCCCGGCGGTCACGCCCGCAGAATGGCTGGCCGACGTGTCCGGCTCGGCGCTCGGGCCTGCCCGCGACGCGCTCGCGGTGAGCGAGGTGCTCCACGACGGCTCGCCCACCGACCGGGCACTCCGATCGGGCGAGCTGTCGCTCACCGCAGCACGCGAGGTCACGGCGGCGGGCGCGGTCGGAGGCGATGCCGCCGAGCGCCGGGTGCTCCGGAAGGCCACGACCGAAGGTCTACGCGCGGCGAAGATCGAGGCGACCCGAGTGCTCGCCACCGCGCCCGACGCCGACGAGCGCGCCGCCCGCATCCATCGGCAGCGCTCACGACGCCAGTGGACGACCCGCGACGGCATCTGGAACCTCGCGCTGTCGGGTCCGGTCGCCCTCGGCGCCGAGATCGAGGCGTGCCTCGCTCCGTTCCACGACGCCGCGTGGGACGCGGCCGCGACCCAGGCGAAGGACCAGCGCGACACCCCGGACGCGATCGCGTTCGACGGCCTGCTCGGGATGGCCCGCGCCGCGCGCGACGGACGCGGACGCCCCGAATCCACGAAGCCGCGCGGCCGGGCGAAGACCCGCGACCACGTGGTGGTCCACGCCGACGCCACGGCGCTCGTCTCCGGCGAGGTGCGCGACGGCGAGCGCTGCGAGATCCCGGGTGTCGGGCCGGTCCCGGTCGAGCACGCCCGGGCGATGCTGGGTGGCGGTCCGCTCGGCAATGCGATCCTCACCATCCTCGTAGAGGCCGGCGAAGACGTCCGCACCTTCGCCCGGCCCGGCCGCAACGTCACCCGACGTCTCGCGCAACTGCTGGAGGCGCGATCCCCGGTCTGCTCGATCACCGGCTGCGGGCGAGCCGCGCGGCTCGAGAACGATCACGGCACCCCCGTGCGCGACGGCGGCGAGTCCAGCAACGAGAACGTCGACCCGCTCTGCCGCCCGCACCATCGCAAGAAGACCGACGGCTGGGTCCTCAGGGACCATCCCGACGGCACCCGCACCCTCGAACCCCCGCCCGGCATGCAAGAAGCCGACGCGGCGTGAGGCCGCGCCGACTCGCCCCGGCTGCGTAGCAGACGCCCGGATCCGGTCGATCCGACGGTGCACGCATGCCGCTCGTCAGGGCGCGCCTCAGACCGGCAGCTCGTACTCCACCCACTCGCTGCGCGTCGCGCCGGTCGCGTCGTACAGGCGCTGGGCCGTCGCGTTGTCGGGTGCGGTGCTCCACACGAGCGATGCGGCGCCGCGCGCCCGGGCGACGTCGGCCGCGGCCTCGAGCAGTTCGCGCCCCACGCCGGTCCCCCGCACCTCGGGCGCGGCATAGAGGTCGTGGAGGCACACCACCTCCTTGGCCGACACGGTGTCGAGGCGCCAGTGCAGGCACGCGTAGCCGACGAGCGGCCCGTCGGAGTCGGCCCGTGCACCGAGGAGCACACCGTCGGCGTCGGAGTCCACGAACCGCCGGAAGAACGTGGCGTTGCGCGTCTCGTCGGGCTCCACCTCGTAGAAGCGTTGGTAGGCCGCGACCAGCGGCAGGACCGCCAGGAAGTCCGCGTCAGACGAGATCGGGCTGATGTCGTTGCTCACGGTCCCAGCCTCCTCGCGCGGGTGAGGCGGTGCCGCGCCTGGGCCTCGAAGACGCGTCGGTGCACCGGCTGGAGCAGCCTCCAGTACAGGAACCCGGGAACGCCCTTGGGCCGCAGCGCCCCGACCTGCACGAGTCGGTCGTCGTGCACCTCCCAGCCCAGCCAGCCCTCCCCCACGAACCAGTGGAGTGCCCGCAGGACGAGCGCATGCCGACGGCGCAGCGCCACGACCCACCAGTCGACCTCGCAACCCGCCTCAAGCCGACGTGGTCGCCGGAGTGGCCACCGCTCGCCGGCGAGGCGGCCCAGCGCCATCCGGACCCGCCAGCCGGCGACGAGGCCGTACCAGCGGAGATCACCGCCGACGCGCTCCAGATCGCGATCGATCACCTCGGCGTCCGATGGTTCGATCGGGATCTCGACCCGCTCGGTGTACACGCCGTCGAGCAAGCCGCTCCCACGCGCGAGCAGAGTGGCCTCGACCTCGGGTGCCTGCTCGTCGAGGGCGGCACGGATCGCGTCGACGAGCGGCCGCGCCGGGATCCCGAACGCGGCTTCGGTGCGCGCGGCGTCGCGCACGACGACCTCCGTCACGAGGCTCTCGATCAAGGCATGACTCACCTGCTGGTCGACGGGCGTGACGAAGTCGACCCAGTACGACGAGAGCCGTGGGGTGAGCAACGGGACGTCGACGATCAACCGACGTCGCAGCCCGCGCGCCTCGGCATACGCGTCGATCATCTCCCGGTAGGTCGTGACGTCGGCACCACCGACCTCGTAGACGCCAGCCTCCACGTCGAGCGCGCCGACGAGGTGCCGCACCATGTCGCCGAGCGCGATCGGCTGGATCCGCGTCCGCACCCATCGGGGGCACACCATGAACGGGAGGCGTTCGGTGAGGTAGCGGAGCATCTCGAAGCTGATGCTCCCGGCACCGAGGATCACGGCGGCACGCAGCTCGACGACCGGGACGCCAGCGGCGCCGAGGGCGACGCCCACCTCCTGGCGACTCAGCAGGTGCTCGGACGACGGATCGTCACCCAACCCACCGAGGTAGACGATGCGCGACACGCCGGCTCGCGCGGCGCCCCGCCCGAACGACTCCGCGAGGAGCCGGTCGCGCTTGCGGAAGTCGCCCGCGTCGAGCGAGTGCACGAGGTAGTAGACCGCGTCGACCCCAGCGAGCACTGTCGCGACCGCGTCCTCGTCGCCGACGTCGACGGAATGCCCGGTGGCACCCGGCAGCTCGGGCGACCGGCGCCCGAGCGCCAGGACGTCGTGCTCGTCGACCAGCGCGCCGACGAGCCCCCGCCCGACGAACCCGCTGGCCCCCGCGACCGCGAGCTTCACGGCCACATGCGTCTCTCACCCCGCCAGAGGCGGGTGAGAGACGCATCGATCGTCGAGGTGGCGGCGATCGCGGCGGCGATGGCGGCGGGGGGGCTCGTGCTCACGCTGCCTCCAGGATCTCGGCGGCGGCACGCTCGCCGGACTGGGCTGCGCCGTCCATGTAGCCGCACCATTCGGTGGCGGTCTCGGTGCCGGCCCAGTGCAGGCGACCGACCGGCGCCCGGAGCGCGGGACCGTACTGTGTCCACGTCCCCGGCGTGAAGAGCGCGGCGTAGCAGCCGCGGGTCCACTCCTCGGCGGCCCAGTCGACCTCCACGAAGTCGACGGGCGACGACGCCCGCGGGCCGAAGAACCTGGCGAGCGAGCCGAGCACCGCGTCCCGTCGTTCCGCGGCAGGGACGCCGCCGAGCGACCGCGCATGCTCCCCCTCGAGGAACGCGAGCAGCACCCCCGGCGAGCCCGACGGCGGCGAGTTGTCGAACACGACCTTCACCGGACCCGCGTCGCTCGTCGCCTGGCCACTCAGGCCGTCGTCGCGCCAGAACGGCGCGTCGTACACGGCATGGCACTTGATCACCGAGCCCATGGGGAGACGCTGCGTGAGCTGGTCGCGCGCCGCCGGCATGACGGGCGAGTAGTC
>JBKJJI010000347.1:0-3176 GCA_046598115.1 Acidimicrobiia bacterium
CCGAAAAATCTCCTCCTGCATTTGGCTGGATCTCTACATGTGCCAATAATCCCGCAGCCATACGTTTGTCTTTCGAAGGCACAGAAATTTCCACATCAAAAGTTCCACTGAGTGGATTCGCAACATCAGATAATCGTTTTATGGTCCCCGTCATTTCCCATCCCGGATAGGCATCTAATGTGATGTCGGCTTTATTTCCAGCGGCAACACGACTCCAGTCACGATCAGTTAACCCTGCAACAATTCTCCAGTCCGCCTGTGCAACTCCGATGATATAATAAACTGGAGAACCAGGGCCAGTTACTTCTCCTTCGTGCAACAACTGCGTAACTATCTTTCCCGCGATGGGAGACCGTATCTCTGAATACGCTACATTGAATTGTGCGATCTGTAACGTCTTCTTTGCCAACTCAACTGCGGTGGTAGCATTTTGCAACTGTTCAAGCGTTGCAATGCTGTCCGCATACAGATTCTTTGCTCGCTGCTGATCGCGTTCTGCTTTTTCTAAAGCAAACCGGGCCTGAGTTGCTTGCGCATCTATCTCCGTCATATTCAACCTGGCCAGAAGCTGCCCTTTGTTCACCTGGTCACCTTCCTTTACATATGTTTTCGCGATGACACCTCCTGTTTTAAAAGAAGGTTTGGCATCCGTATCCGATTGTAGCACACCGGTGACATGAATTGCTCCGGCTAAATTATTTTGCAGCACGGGTGTGGTCTTCACATAGAATGCAGTCGAGATGGCATTCACAGGAGTTGTCTGTTCCTGACTGATGGTTTCTTTTTTCTGACAGCCGGCCATCGTCATCGCCCCGGTAAAACCAAAAAATAAAATGCGGATCAGGTTAATTTGATTTTTCATAGTTAGTCGATTGCAGCAGATGCACTCATCCGCTCGATATTGATTTGACGAATCCAGGCCTGGTACCTGGCGATATTTTGCTGAAGCTGGGTGTTGGTCATCTGGGTGCGGGCATCCAATAATTCAATGTAGTTGGCGAGCCCTTCTTTATAGCGCCGAAGGGTTTCAGTATAATACCGTTGGTTGCTGGAAAACGAACTGCTGTAACTCTGAAAGATCGCCTTATCTGCTTCAAGGCTTCGGATCTCAGATTGCAACTCGGTTTCAAAAGTACGTTTGGTCCATTCGTATTGTGCAGTGGTGGACGCTATAGAGGCATCCCATGCAGCACGTTTTAATTTGCTTTGATGATTATCCCAGATCGGAATTTCAAGCTGAACACCACCCAGGAGGTATCCTCCCCACTCCGGTAAATATTCCTGTGCACCAATATCAAGCTGAACACCAAGTTTTGGTGCGAAGTGTTTTTCTTCCAGCGTCAAGGCGAGGTCCTGTATATGATTTCCACTTTCGATTTGCTGAAGCTCTTCCCGTTGATCAACTGCTAGTGGGGTTGATTCGGGAGGCACTCCCGGAAAGCTGTCCGGAATAATTTCAGTATCAGCATTTCGATTCAACAGGAAATTGAAATATGATGCAGCATTGGCCATATCCGCTTCCACTTTTTGTTTTTGAGCTTCGACCGTATTGATTTCTGATTCTATGCGAATAAGTCCGGATGGAATAGCCACACCATTTTTGATCAGGCTTTCCGTGATCCGCTTGTTTTCTTTCAAGAGCCCAAGACCCTGATTGATGATCTCAATCGCATCATGTGCTTGCATCCACTGTAGATAGGTGGCTTTAACATTGCGAACGAGATCGCGTTTGGATTGCGCTGTGACAAGGCCTGCCATTTGTCGTTCCTCCTGCCGGATCAACTTGTTGTATTTGATTTCTGGTTGGAGTATGGGTTGCGTGATCCTGATTTTGGTATCGTAATAGTTGTTAGGCAAAAAGCGGATGGATTGATTGTCGATGGAATGAAAATTTTGTACCCCGGTCAATGTATTAAGTGTGGAGTACACATCATTCAAAAGTGTTCCGATCGGCAATTCAATTGATCGTCCACCGGTAGCAAGCGTATAAGAGGTAAGAAACTTAACCTCAGGTCCAAACAATTTTGCTGCTTCCTGTACCCGGTAGGATTGTTTTTCTTCCAGTAATTCTTTAGCCCGGATCTCCGGGTTCTTCGCAATAGCATCCCTTACATATTGATCCAGAATGGCTTGACCATAAACATTGACCAGTAAGAAACTAAAAATGCCTATGGCCCACATCCGATGGTGGAGAATTTGATTTTTCATGGGAGTGAATTAGGTGAGACACTTGTGAATGGCCTGAAAGAAAATGTCATAAGCATCAACCATGAGCTGGCGCTGATCCATCTCAGGATAAATATTAAGCCGCTCTGAATTATGCAACGTTACCAATCCATGCACTTGTGACCAAAGCATCAGAGATGCTGCATTGAGATCCAACTTTGGATTGAAATAGCCTTCATCGATACAGGCCTTCATATTTTCCTTTAGCATATCGATGGCCATCGCCCCGTCTTTCCAGAATTCCTGCTTGAGGGCAAGGGCTTCCATCGTACAATTGAGGGTAAACATCAATTCATAATCCTGGCGATTACTAATACCATATTCGAGGTAAGCTCTGCCAGTTGCGTTCAGGCGATCTAGCGGGTTTGGGATGTCCTTGACCGAGTGAAACAGGGCATCCATTTTACATTCAAAGGCTTTATCGTGGAGTGCCAGCAGGAGTTCATTCTTGTCTTTAAAGTGAAGATAAATCATCCCAGTGCTGTACTCGATCTTCGAGGCTATCTTCCGAATGGAGGTATTTTCATATCCATCTGCGAGAAAAATCTCTCTGGCAGCATTGAGAATCAGGTCTTTAACCTCCTCGCGCGCTCTTTCTTTCCGTTCAGCAATACCCATAATTAAACACTATTTTAATTAAATACGATGCAAATATATTGAACAGTGTTCATAATTACAACCCTGTAATGTATATTTTTTTTGAAATCACTGAAAATAGAAAGCTGTTGAGCAGCCAAGGCTACGGAGTGTAGACTGACCTTGCATTACGGAAATAGGTGCAGCTATTACACCCCTTCAGCCTTTTGCTCTTACTTTGCGCCATGGCGAAACCCAGGATTTTAGTCACCGGAGGATGCGGATACATCGGTAGTCATACCATTGTAGATTTGTTACAATCCGGATATGAAGTGGTTTCCGTGGATAATGGAATAAATTCATTTCCTGAAGTA
>JBKJJI010000360.1:0-3832 GCA_046598115.1 Acidimicrobiia bacterium
CCATCGCCGGTGATGCGGAACTCGGCCGTCCGCGTTGGGAGCGTCGTCGTGCTCGATGGTCCCACGCCCACCGCGCGTGCCACTCCATGGGGGCGGTCGTGGTCGACCGGGGGCGAGGAGTCCGTGGTCGCGGGCTCGACGACGAGCGTGCCGTGGATCATGTTCATCCCGCACGCGAACCCGAACTCGCCGACCTTGTCGGGAGTGAACTCCAACGTCGCCGAGCCGAACGCCGGCAGCGACTTCGACGCGCCGAAATCGGGGAAGACGACTCGTGAGGTGCAGTCGCCCGACTCCTGGCGGTCGAACACCAGCCGAAGCGGCACTCCCACTCGGACCCGGATCTGATCCGGCGAGTAGCCGCCCTTGACCGTGACCGCCACCTCCTGCACGCCGCCGCGAAGCTCGGCTCGGCGAGCGTGCTTGGGGCCGAAGAAGAACCACCACAGGACTCCGGCGAGCAGCACGCCCACGGCGATCACGACCACATCCCCGAAGCCCATCAGCGCGACCCCCTCCCGCTCTTCGTTCGTGGTGGTTCGTCCACTCCGACCCGTCGCCGCGGCCACACCGAGTTCGACGCCCTTCGCGCCCATGACGGAGACGATGCGCAACTGGTCGCCGCTGCCCTCTGCATGATCAGACTCCCTTCACTCCCGCTTGAAACTCAACCGTCCCCTCGTCGCGCTCGGGGGATCAGGTCCTAGGGTCGGCCCTTCGCCGTGCGTCCACTAGGGTCGAAAGCCCCTACCCCCTCAGGGTATCTCGGGACAGGTCGGGAGGTGGGCATCGAGCCAAGGAGGCGGTTGCGGTGACGACGACAGCGGACGGGAATCCAGCGACGGTCGACCGTGGCGGCACCGACGCCGAGCAGGGAGCACGCGTCGCCGTGTGTCGGCCCGAGGTGCTCAACGACATCAACATCGCCATCTGACATTCAGGCTCACCACGTGACATACCCGCGTTCTACCGCACCCCGCGACCAATCGCGAGCACCTCACCCGGCGATTTTCAGCACCCTGCGAGTCACGCGACGCGCCGAGTGTGTCGTAGAGGCCTCGATCCATCGGTTCGCGATTCCGTTCCTAGGATTCGAGGTCGATCGTCTCGATCTCTCGTGAGATCGCATGGGGGTCAGCGGTTGCCGGCGCGCGTGGGTGGGTTTCGTACATCCGCAGCGCGACGACGAGACCTGAGAGTGCGGTGAGCCCGGCGACACCCCAGATCGCGGCCTCGATACCGAACAGGTCAGCGGTGATGCCGGCGAGGAGCGCGCCGATCGCGAAGCCGCCGTCTCGCCAGAGGCGGTAGACGCCGATGGCCGACGCCCGCCATGTGGGGTGCGCAACATCGCCGATCGCGGCGAGCAGTGTGGGGTACACCATGGCGGTGCCAGCGCCGAGGAGCGCGGCGCCCGCGGCCCACGCGCCGAAGCCGCTGGTTGCGGCGATGAGTCCGATCGCGACGGCTTGGGTGAACATGCCGCCGGCGATGAGCCCTTTCCGCCCGATGCGGTCGGAGAGCGCGCCGGTGAGGAGCTGGCCGACGCCCCACACGGCAGGGTAGATGGCGGCGAGGATGCCGATGCGGCCGATCGAGAGTCCAGCGGCGGCGAAGTAGAGCGGGAAGATGCCCCAGGCGAGTCCGTCGTTGAGGTTGTTGACCATGCCGGCCTGGCTGCACGACGACAGTGCGCGTTCCTTGAAGCTGGTCAAGGTGAAGACCTGGCGAGTCGTGAGGTCGCCGTGGAGGTGTTCGTGTGCGGGCGTGTGCAGGGTGGCTTCGTGACGTGCGTGGCCGCGGGTCTCGCGCACGAACAGGGTCGAGACGCCGAGACCGAGTCCGGCGAAGGCGACACCGAGGAAGAACGGTTCGGGGCGCAGGCCGTAGTTGGCGGCGATGAAGCCGGTGGCAAGTGCGGTGAGGGCGACGGCGCCGTAGCCGGCGGCTTCGTTGAGTCCCATCGCGAGGCCGCGTCGGGATGGTCCAACGAGGTCGATCTTCATGATGACGGTCGTCGACCAGGTGAGTCCTTGGTTCAGGCCGAGGAGCACGTTGGCGAAGATGATCCAACCCCAGCCGGGGGCCCACATGATGAGGAATGGAACCGGGAGCCCGATGAGCCACCCAGCGACGAGGACGGGCTTGCGCCCGATCCGGTCCGAAAGCGTCCCGGCGAAGAAGTTCGTGATCGCCTTCGTCGCGCCGAACGCAAGGATGAAGGTGAGGGTCGCAGTGAACGCGGTGAGCCCGAAGATGCGATCGGCGATGAGGGGCAGGACGGTGCGTTCCTGACCGATCATGCCGCCGACGAGGGCGTTGATCCCGACGAGGAGCGCGAACTGTCCGACGTTCTCGCGCAGGCCGAGCCGAATCGCCGGTGTGGCCGACGACGCACTCACGCGCTGGTCTCAAGGGGTTCGCCGGCGAGCTCTGTCCAATCGTTCGGGCCACCCTCGAGGACGACGACGTCGGTGCGACCGCGTTGTTCGAGGGCACTCGCTGCGGTCATCGCACGTTCACCGTGGCCACACATGATCGTGAGGGGTCCTTCGGGAAGGGGCGCGGTGGCGAGGGCGCCGAGCTCGACATTGATGGCATCGGGAACGTGTCCGCCGACGTACTCCCCGCGCTGGCGTACGTCGATGACGTTGCCCTGAAGATCACCCGCGCCGATGAGTTCGATGCGTTGCTCGGGAAGGTGATTGCTGCGCCACGCGTCGATGCCGCCGTCGAGCTCGCCTTCGAGCTGCTCGTAACCGACATCGAGGCACTGGCGCACGAGCTCGGCGCGGTCCTGGTCGGCGCCGAGGACGAAGACCAGCGGCCGGTCAGGTGCGACGAGCCAGCCGAGCCAGCTCGCGAAGACCGGCCGCAGCTCGATGGACAAGGCGCCGGCGATGTGTCCCGCGGCGAACGCCGTGATCGGTCGCGCGTCGATGACCAACGCGCCACGATCGATGAGTGCGCGTACGGCGTCGACGTCGAGGCGTGAGAGCTCGGGGAGCTCGCCGTAGAGGCGGGGGCCGTGGCGGTTCAGCTCGGGCAGTCGTGAGAAGTAAGTGGGGAAGGTGCCGAATCCGGCGAGGAGCTGCGACACGAAGGAGTCCTCATCGGCGACTTGGAGCAATGGGTTCGTCGCACGTTCTCGACCGATGGTCGTGGTCCGCTCCGATGCACCGGGCGCCGAGCAGAACGACCCGGCACCATGGGTGGGGTACACGGCGAGATCGTCGGGCAGGGTGAGGATCTCGTCGCGAAGCGCGCCGTAGAGCTGTCGGGCGAGTGCCTCGCGCGGTTCGGGGCCGAGTAGGTCAGTGCGGCCGACCGTGCCGACCATCAGCGAACCGCCGCTGAACAGCGCGACCGGCTCACCGTCCTCGCAAAGCAGGTATGCGAGGTGCTCCGGCGTGTGCCCCGGCGTGGGGATCGCGCAGAAGGTCAGCTCGTCGGTGAGCTCGAGTTCCTCGCCGGGCCCGACGGCGCGGTGCGGAACCTCGAGCGACGCACCCTTCGACGCGAGAAAGATCGCACCGCGCGCCGCGAGCTCGGGACTCCCCGACACGTAGTCCGCATGGGAATGCGTGTCGGCCGTGTAGACGATCTCGAGTCCTCGTTGCGCGGCCGCCGAGACGTGTGGCGTCGGAATGCGGGGCGGGTCGACCACCAGCGCGCGGCCATCACCGAGGTCGACGAGATAGGACGAGTGGCCAAGACCCTCGTCCACGAAGTCCACGATCTCCATCCGCGCCTCCTCGATGTCCTGGCTCGATGTCCTGGCTCGATGTCCTGGCTCGATGTCCTGGCTCGATGTCCTGGCTCGATGTCCTGG
>JBKJJI010000158.1:0-5635 GCA_046598115.1 Acidimicrobiia bacterium
GGAGACGAAAGGCTGCATCGTCAACATCTCGTCGAGCGCCGGCATCTTCGGACAGCCCTACAACGCCGCGTACTGCGCCTCGAAGGGCGGCGTCTCGCTGATGACCCGCTCGATGGCCGTCGAGTTCACGCGCCGGGGCGTGCGGGTGAACGCGGTCGCTCCGGCGGGCATCGACACGCCGATCACGAAGGACTTCGACTTCGTCGAGGGCAGCCATCCCCGCGAGTACATGAAGATGATGCCGCCGACGGGGGAGATGGGCACTCCCGAGATGGTGGCGTCCCTGATCGCGTTCCTCGCGTCCGACGAGGCGAGCTACATCACCGGCACGATCGTGCCCATAGATATGGGAGTCACCGCATGACCGACATGAGCACGCCGTTCGGGAAGGGCGTGAAGCAGCGCGATCTCATCAAGATGACCCAGGAGGAGATCGACGAGTTCCTCCAGGGCTGGCACACGATGAACTGCGCGACGTTCAACCACGACGGCACGATCCACCTCGTGGCCATGTGGTACGGCTTCCTCGACGGGTGCTGCGCGCTGGAGACCAAGGCGAAGAGCCAGAAGGTCCAGAACCTGCGCCGCGACAACCGGATCACCTGCCTCGTCGAGGAGGGTGACTCCTACGACCAGCTCGTCGGGGTCGAGATGGTGGGGACCGCAGCGATCGTCGAGGACCCCGACCGCATCTTCGAGCTCGGGATCAGCGTGTTCGAGCGGACGACGAAGATGACCTACACCGAGGACATGCGCGCCGGCGTCGAGGCGATGATCAACAAGCGCGTCGTCGTGAAGATCAACGTCGACAAGTACGTGAGCTGGGACCACCGCAAGCTCGGCCTTCCCAGCATGGACCCCTCCACCACGTCTTGATGCGTCTCTCACCCGCCTATGGCGGGGTGAGAGACGCGCGACCGAGAGATCGCCGCCTGCACGCGATCACCACAGAATCCCCCCGAACCCGTCACGACTGAGCGCGAGGCTGCTCCAATGGCATCAGCGGCCTACGACCGCATCGGCGTCGGGTATGCGCGGTATCGCCGCCCCGACTCGCGGATCGGCGCGGCGATCACCGACGCGCTTGGTGACGCCCGCTCGGTGCTGAACGTCGGGGCCGGCACCGGCTCGTATGAACCGACCGATCGTCGGGTCGTCGCGGTCGAGCCCTCCTCGACGATGGTCGCCCAGCGTCCCCCGGGATCGGCACCCGTGGTGTGCGCGGTCGCTGAGCACCTTCCGATCCGCGACGACGCGTTCGATGTCGCGTTGGGTGTCCTCACCGTGCACCACTGGACCGACGTGGACCGGGGGTTGGCCGAGCTCCGGCGGGTCGCCCGCCGCCAGGTTCTGTTCGGCTTCGAAGTTTCGACGCAGGAGCAGCTCTGGTTCACCGGCCACTACCTCCCCGAGTCGGCCGCGCTGGAAGCCAAGCGTGCACCGACGACCGCCCAGCTCATCGACGGCCTCGATGGCGCCGAGGTGCTGGCGGTGCCGGTTCCGCACGACTGCGCCGACGGGTTCCTGGGCGCGTACTGGCGGCGCCCGGAGGCGTACCTCGACGCGGAGGTGCGGGCATCGATCTCAACCTTCGCGTCGATCGATCCCGTCGTGGTGGACACTGCGATCGAGCGGCTCCGCGCGGATCTCGATTCGGGCGCATGGCATCGAGCGCATGCCGAGCTGCTCGAGCTGGACGAGCTGGACCTCGGCTATCGGCTCATCGTCGCCGGCTGAGCTCAGCCCGCGGCGGCGGTGACGGTCTCGGTGTCGCGACCGCTGCGCAGCAACGTCCCGGATCGGGATCCGGTGAGCACGTTGTCGTGGACGATCTCGACGCCGTTCACGATGACCGACGAGATGCCGACGGCCTCGCCGTAGAGGCGGCCCGCGCCCGCCGGCAGGTCGTTGCGCCACGTCACCGGGCCCGGGGCGATCTCGGCCTCGTCGAAGATCACCAGGTCGGCGTGCCACCCCTGCTCGATACGGCCTCGCTCGCGCAGGCCGTAGAGCCGGGCCTGCCGGTCGGTGAGGAGGCTCACCGCCTCCTCGAGTGGCATGAGCCCGCGCTCGCGGCACGAGCGCAGCATCGCGGTCGAGAAGCTGAACGTGGAGAGCATGTCGAGGTGCGCACCGGCGTCGGACGCGCCGACGACCGCCCGCGGGTCGCGCCACACGTCGCGACGCAGCTCCCAGCTCTCCTGGTCGTCGCCGGCCAGGGGCGGCATCAGGATGGTGCGGAGCTCGTCGAGGATCGCGATGTCGCAGAGAGCGTCGAACGGCTCCTGGCCGCGTTCCTCCGCGACCTCGCCGACGGTGCGGCCGGTGAGCCCGGCGTTCTCGGCGGCGAACGTCTCGACGATGGTCATGAGCGCCCAGCGGGCGATGCCGCGCAGGAGTCCGGCCTCGGGCGACTGCGCGCTCTCGGCGAGCTCCGCCCGCAGCTTCGGGTTGGCGAGGTACGCGATCTTCTCGGCGACCGGCAGCGCCATCGGCTTGCGCCACCCTGGAAGCGCGTCGAGGACGAACCCGGCCTTGAAGGTGAGGTGGGTGCGCATCACGTCGGGAACGGTGAGCGCGAGCACCTTGCCGCCACGTTCCGACGCGAAGTCGCCGGCTTCGAGGCGTCGCCAGACGTCGGCTGCACGCGCCGCGGTCGGAACGAGCACGTTCCAGTTGAGCGGCCGGTCGGCGGCCCGCGACATGTCGGCCATGAGCTCGAGGTGCGCCTCCTCGAATTCGCCGACGGTGGGGATGAACTCGAGCGTGGTGCCCTCGTGCTCGCCTGCAACCTTGCAGAGCGCGATCAGCTCGTCGGGAGATGCGGAGCGGGACGGCACCGGCTCGCCGTCGCCGTCGTTGTGGGTCTTGGCCTGCGATGACGAGAAGCCGAGCCCGCCCGCGGCGAGTGACTCGGCCAGGATCCGACCCATCTCGGCGATCTGCTCGGGGGTGGCCGCGTTGCCGACCGCGTCGTCGCCCATGACCACTCGCCGGATGGCCGAATGGCCGACGAGGAAACCCGCGTTCACGGCAAGCGTGCCGTCGATGCGGTCGAGGTACTCGCCGAACGTCCGCCAGCCGTAGTCGACCCCGGCCACGAGGGACTCGAGCGGCATCCCCTCCACGCGGGAGAGCATGCGGGTGAGGTACTCAGTCTCGCTCGGCTCGACCGGCGCGATCGTGAATCCGCAGTTGCCACCGACGATCGTGGTGACGCCGTGGAACGGCGACGGCGTGACCGCCGGGTCCCACAGCACCTGGGCGTCGTAGTGCGTGTGGATGTCGATGAACCCGGGCGCGACCACCTGACCGTCGGCATCGATGACGCGGGTGGCGTCCTCGTTCACCTCGCCGATCTCGACGATGCGGCCGTCGCGGATGCCCAGGTCGGCGCGACGCCGCGGACCGCCCGTCCCGTCGACGACGTCGGCGCCGCGGATGATCAGGTCCAGCACGGAGTCCTCCCGATGTCGCCAGCCCGACGTCACGCCCGGCTGTGGTGCTCGCGCGGTCAGGCTAGCGTCGCCGCCGAACGCCCATCCAGGGCGTCCGGCTCGACCGAACCGGATCCGCCGAACCGGATCCGCCGAACAGGATCCGCCGAACAGGATCCGGCAGGCCGGCTCCAGCGAGGGGACTGCACAGACCATGGGTGTCGTGGCGGTGACCGGCTCGGCGGGGGGGATCGGTGGCGCGATCCGTCGCCGGATCGAGGCCGAAGGACACCGCGTGGTCGGGGTCGACGTGCGCGACGCGGAGGTGATCGCCGACCTTGCGACGCCCGACGGGCGCGCTGCTGCATGCGCAGGGGTGGACGCCGAGGTCGGCAAGACGCTCGACGGCCTGGTCGTTGCCGCAGGCATCGGCGGGAGCACGTCGGCGCCGCCGGAGATGGTGGCCCGCATCAACTACTTCGGAGCCGTCGCCCTGCTCGAAGGCCTGCGCCCCAAGCTCGAAGGCGGCGAGCTGGGTGCTGCGGTCGCGATCGCGTCCAACTCCGCCACCCTTGTGCCGGTCACCGACTCCACGCTCGTCGACGCCTGCCTCGCGGGCGACGAGGCCGCGGCCGCGACCGCGGCGGGGACGACCGATGGCGAGACCGTGTACGGCCACAGCAAGCACGCGCTCGCTCGGAAGGTACGCAGGCTCGCGGTGGAGTGGGCGCCGACGCTGCGGGTCAACTCCGTCGCACCGGGCCCCGTCTTGACCGGACTCACCGAGCAGGCGCTGAAGCACCCGGTGACCGGCGACCTCATCCGAGGCCTTCCCGTGCCCCTCGACCGATGGGGCGAGCAGGACGAGATCGCCGCCGCCGTGTGGTTCCTGCTGTCGACCGAGTCGTCGTGGACGACGGGCAGCCTGCTCTTCGTCGACGGTGGCACCGATGCCCTGTTCGGCCCCGACCGGCTCTGACCGCCCGCCCCACCCGACCACGTGATGATGGAGACGCGTGACGATCCCGCAGCGTCACGTGCTCGCCAGTAGAGGAGACGAACCCGATGGACCTCACCGCCGCCGACGAAGGACGCCACCTCCCCGGGACCGACGCGCTCTGGGGTGAGTCCTGGTACCACGACTTCGCCGCGTCCGACGGGAGCTATGGGGGCTACCTCCGCCTCGGGCTCTACCCGAACCAGCAGGTCGCCTGGTACTGGGTGCACCTCGTGCGCGAGGGCAAGCCGCTCGTCGTCGTCCGTGACCACGCGGTGCCAGGCCCCACGTCGATGGAGAACCCGGTCGAGGTGTCGTCGGCAACCGTGCGCGGGTCGTGGGGGCCGGTCGAGCCGCTGCGGAAGTACCGCATCACGACGGAAGGCACCGGCGTCGAGCTCGCGAACCCGGCCGATGCGTTCCACGGCGAACGCGGCCCCGAGGTTCCGGTGCGCGTCGATCTCACCTGGGAGGGCGTGACCGCACCGTTCCCGTACACCGCGACGACACGGTTCGAGCAGTCGGCGTGGGTCAAGGGCGAGATCGTGATCGGCGACGAACGCATCGAGGTCCACTGCCCGGGGCAGCGCGACCACTCGTGGGGAGTGCGCGACTGGTGGCAGTTCGGATGGGTGTGGTGCTCGGGCCGGCTCGAGGACGACACCTGGTGGCACTGCGCGCGCTCGATCCTCCCGAAGATCGACATCTTCCAGACTGGCTACGTCGTCAGCCCCGACATGGCGCTGCACCCTGCGGACACGATCGGGGTCGACTACGAGCTCGATAGCGAGGAGCTCCCGATCCGCGGCACGCTCGCCGTCGGCGACCTCGAGCTCACGTGGGAGGCCGAGATGCACGCACCGGTGCTCCTCGTGTCGCCCGAAGGGAAGCAGTCGCGCTTTCCACGCGCGGTGTGTGCGTTCGAGACGCCCGACGGCCGGAAGGGTCGCGGGTGGATCGAGTTCAACTTCCCCGAGGGTGTGCCGCACCTCAAGCGCGACTGATCTCGAGCGCCGATCGTTCAGACGGAGCCGACGACCTCGTCGGTATCCGCGTGCTGCGGGGGCTCCGGGCCCCGGCGGGGGAGATCGATGATCTCGGTCGCCTCGTCGCTCGACGCGACCGGGCGCCCCACCTTCTCGCAGAGCGCGACGGCCTGTTCGACGAGCGCGACGTTCGTGGGTTGCTCGGGGCCTGCGTA
>JBKJJI010000079.1:0-5360 GCA_046598115.1 Acidimicrobiia bacterium
GAGCGGGACCTTCTGCCCGTCGAGGAGGTTCGTGACGAAGAGAGGGATGACCTTCTCGGGAAATTGGTACGGACCGAAGTTGTTCGACGATCGTGTGACGACGACCGGGAGCTCGTACGTGCTGTGGTACGAGAGCGCGATGAGGTCGGACCCGGCCTTCGACGCGGAGTACGGCGACCTCGGCTCGAGTGGGTCACGTTCGGTGAAGGAGCCGGACTCGATCGACCCGTACACCTCGTCGGTGGAGATGTGGAGCAGGCGGTCGACCCCGACCGTGCGCGCAACGTCGCAGACGACGTTGGTGCCGTCGCAGTTGGTCCGGACGAACTCGTCGGGGGAGACGATCGAACGGTCGACGTGGCTCTCGGCAGCGAAGTGGACCACCGCGTCGTGTGCGTCCATCGCGGCGGTCACCGCGTTTCGGTCGGTGATGTCACCCTTGACGAACGTGAGTCGCGGGTCATCGTCGAGGTCGCGCAGGTTGTCGAGGTTGCCCGCGTACGTGAGCGCGTCGTAGACGGTCACGGAGTCCTCGGAGTTCTCCAGAACCCAGTGGACGTAATTCGAACCGATGAAGCCGGCACCGCCGGTGACGAAGAGGCGCATCGGATCAGGTCCTCATCGGGAGTGCGGGGCGCAGGCGCGCCTCGAGATCGGCACGGCGGGGGTTTGCCCGATCCCGAACCGAGAGGATCGGGGAGTCGAGACCCCAGTCGGCCGCGATCTCCGGATCGTCCCAAGCGACACCGAGCTCGTCGGCGGGGTTGTAGTAGTTGTCGACCAGGTACGTGATGGTCATGTCGGTGAGCGACGCGAATCCGTGCGCGATGCCGGGTGGGATGAACACGCCGCGGTGGTCGTGCGTTCCGTCGGATCGAGCGCCGAGGTCGAGCACGAGCGTCGCTCCGTCGGTGGCGGATCCGTCGCGCAGGTCGTGGAGCACGACCCGCGCTCGGCCGAAGGGGACGTACCAGTAGTCGGCTTGGTGCAGGTGATAGTGCAGACCGACGATGCAGCCCTGCTGTCGATCGGCGCGATTGGCCTGGAGCATCTCGCGGCCCTGGGGGAGCCACTCGCGTCGGTACGTCTCGACGAACACCCCCCGCTCGTCGCCGTGGAGCGATGGTTCGACGACGTAGACATCGGCGATGGTGTCGGACTCCGTCACTTCAGGCATGGCCAACCTGTTTAGTCCACGCGGACTCGCGAGAGCCGACCGCGGGAGCCCACCGGAGGGAAATGCCCGCGGGGGGCCATGACATGATTGCCCTGTGGATCTCCGCTGGACCAATGGAGTGGTCGACGTCGCGTGCCCGGTCTGCGGCCGTTCGCAGGGTCAGACGTTGCTCGCGACCACTGAGGTCACTTGGAGCGACGATCCGGTTGAGATCGCAGCTTGTGGCGACTGCGGCACGGTCGTCCTCAGTGCCGTGCAGCCCCCGAGCATGTACAGCGCAAGCGACTGGGACTGGTACGTCGAGCAGATTGCGGGGATCGAGGCGATCGCGGGTGTGTTGGTCAAGGCCGGTGCCCCCGCCGGATCGCGCATGCTCGACGTCGGCTGCGGCTACGGGTTCGGGCTCGATCTCGGCCATGTGCTCTTCGGGTGGGAGGGCATCGGCCTCGATCCGTCGATCGCCGCCGAACGCGGTCGAGCCGATCTCGGCCTCGACATCCGGCCGGGGACGCTCGACGACGCGTTCGAGCCCGACGAGCGCTTCGATGTCATCTTTGCGTCCGAGGTCCTCGAGCACGTGCCAGACCCACGGGCGTTCCTCGCATCTGTCGCGCGACGTCTCAGCGAGCGCGGGGTGTTCGTGATGACGACGCCCGATGCCGGCGCGGTACGACCCGAGACACCGATGACCACGCTGTACCCAGCGCTCTCGGTCGGCGCCCATGAGTTCCTGCTCACACGCGACGGGATGGAGCGCATGTTCCACGACGCGGGACTCGAGGCCGACGTGTGGGTCGAGGGGGCGACGATCGGCGCGCTCGCGGCGCGTTCCCGAACGGCACTCGAGCGGACACGGCCGTCGGCGGTCGTGAGTGCCAAGGATCTCGTCCGCTATTGCGACACGCGTGGTGAGGCCGCGGAGCCCGGTTCGCCGATTGCGGTCGGACTGGCGTCCCGCCGGCTGAAGTACGCGGTGAGCGCCGGCGACTTCCGGGTTGCCGAGGCCGGTCTTCCTCGGCTCGAGGAGGTCGTCCGGAGTCGATACGGCGTCGCACTCAATGATCCTTCGACGACGCTCCCCGTCGCGCACCACCGATCCGCGTTGGCGGTGATCCACTACTTCTCGGGGATCCTCGCGCTCAATGCGCGGCGCGACCCACGCGTTGCCGACGGGCACTTCCTCGCGTGCGCCGCAGTCGGCAAGGCGCAGTTCGAGGTCAACGGGTTGTATCTGGATCCGGAGACGCCGATGCTCGAGTTCCTCTCGCTCGCCCATTCGGCCATCGCCCGCGCCCGGTTCGATCCGGCGGCCGTCCCCGAGGCGTTGCACGCGATGGACGACGCGGTCGCGCGGGGCGCGGGCAACCCCGAGCTGGCGCAGGAGTACCGAGATCGAGTCGATCGCGAGATCGCCGCGGGCGCGGCTTCCTTCTATCGGCGGAGTCGAAGGATGGTCCGAGCGTCCGGGTCCCGCGCCTATCGCCGTCTGTCTCGCTCACGCGTGCCCGGGGTCGCTGCATCGGCTCGTGTGCTGCGCGACCTGGTCATCGAACGCTGATTACTCGAGGTCGACCTTCGAGTGGTCGCCGAGCATCAGGCGGAGTGCCCGTGGTCGATCACCCGAGCGGCTGACCTCGACCTCGCGTCCGATGAGGGAATCGGCGATCCCGGCGATCCCGGTGATGCGGCTGCCCTCGAAGACGACCGAGTGATCGATCTCCGAGTCGCGCACCTCGCAGTCGGCGCCGATCGATGTGTAGGACCCGACGAAGCTGTTCACGATCCTGGTCCGCTCACCGATGATCACCGGACCCCGCACGCGCGATCCGATGATCTCGGCGCCGGCCTCGACGACGACGCGCCCTTCGAGGCTCGATGTTGCGTCGACCGTGCCGTCGATGCGGGGTTCGAGGAGCTCGAGCAGGTACCGGTTGCTCTCGAGGAGCGGATCCTTCTTGCCGGTGTCGAGCCACCAACCGACGAGGATCTCGTGGAGAACCCGGTGATCGTGCTCCAGGAGCCACTGAATGGCGTCGGTGATCTCGAGCTCGCCGCGATCAGACGGTTCGATCGCGGCGACTGCGTCGTGGATGCGGGGGTCGAAGATGTACACGCCCACCAGTGCGAGATCCGAGGGCGGATCGGCCGGCTTCTCCACCAGCCCGAGGACCTCGCCATCCGCACCGAGCACAGCGACGCCGAATTGGCGCGGATCGTCGACATGGGCGAGCAGGATCTGTGCCGCCGGCGGAGCCGCGGAGTCAGTTCGCTGCGCGGTCTGGAAGCGCTCCACGAACTCGGAGAGCCCCTGCTCGAGGAGGTTGTCGCCGAGGTACATCACGAAGTCGTCCTCGCCGAGGAAGTCGCGCGCGATGAGGACGCAGTGCGCCAGGCCGAGCGGGTCCTCCTGCGGGATGTACGTGACTTCGATGTCCCATCGCGAGCCGTCGCCGGTCGCGGCACGGATCTCCTCGCCGTTGCCGGCGACGATGATCCCGATCTCGCGGATCCCTGCGGCGACCATGTCCTCGATGCCGTAGAAGAGGATCGGCTTGTTCGCGACCGGTACGAGTGCTTTCGCGCTCGTGTGCGTGATCGGTCGGAGACGAGTACCGGCGCCCCCGGCGAGGATCAAGCCCTTCATGAAGGGGTGATGGTATTGCATCGCCGACGATCATCCCCCGCCGTACGCCAACCCGAAGGGCTCTGCCTCCGAGGATCGTCGAAACGGTCCGCTATATTCGATGCCATTCAGCACTCGAGTTGACCGTGGTCCTGCCCTGTCTCGACGAGGCAGAGACCCTTGCGACCTGCATACGCAAGGCGCGCTCGTCGATGGACGCGCTCGGGGTCGCGGGTGAGGTCGTCGTCGCCGACAACGGGAGCACCGACGGCTCACAGGACATCGCTCGGGCCGAAGGCGCGCGCGTGGTCGATGTGCCCATCAAGGGCTATGGCGCGGCGTTGATGGGCGGTATCGAAGCCGCGCGAGGCGAGCTCGTGATCATGGCGGATGCCGACGACAGCTACGACCTCGCGAACCTCGGCCCGTTCGTCGACGCCCTCCGAGGAGGAGCGGACCTCGTGGTGGGGAACCGCTTCCGGGGCGGCATCGCACCGGGCGCGATGCCGCGTCTGCACCGCTACCTCGGCAACCCGGTCCTGACCTTCATCGGGAGACTCTTCTTCCGGAGCCCGAGCGGCGACTTCCACTGCGGGATGCGCGGCTTCCGACGTGAAGCGATCCTGGGGCTCGGTCTGCGCACCACCGGGATGGAGTTCGCGAGCGAGATGGTGGTGAAGGCGACGCTGCAACGGATCGCGATCGCGGAGGTTCCGACGACGCTGCGTCCCGACGGCAGATCGCGGCCGCCCCACCTCCGCTCGTGGCGCGACGGGTGGCGACACCTCCGCTTCTTGTTGCTCTACAGCCCGCGCTGGCTGTTCCTGTACCCGGGAATCGCGTGCCTCACCGCGGGGATCGCCTTCGGCGGTGCGCTCCTCGCCGGCCCCATCGCCGTGGCGGGGGTGCGATTCGACGTGAGTGCACTGATCCTGACGATGGCGATGGTGCTGGTCGGCGCCCAGGCGATCATGTTCGCCGTCTTTGCCCGTGCCTTCGCGATGAACGAGGGCCTGCTCCCGCCGTCGCGGGGGATCGAGCGGGCCTTTCGGATCGTCACCCTCGAGCGGGGACTGCTGCTCGGGTCGGCGGTGCTGATCGTCGGACTCGGTGTCATCGTCTTCGCAGTCGTCAACTGGGGGACGCGCGACTTCGGGGCGCTCGTGACCCGCGACGCCATCCGCCTCGTGGTCCCGGGCGCGACGGCGCTCGTGCTCGGCTTCCAGCTCCTCCTGTCGAGCTTCCTGTTGAGCATCCTCGGGTTGGGCCGCCGGTGACCGGGAACGAGGGGGGCGAGCGGCCGCGCGTGTCGGCGGTCGTCCTCGCGTACCGCGCCGAGCCGTGGTTCGAGGAGTGCGTTCACGCGGTCCTGGCCTCGGACGGCGTCAACGCCGACGTCGTCGTGGTCGACAACGGCTGTACCGACGGCGCCGTCGATCGCCTGCGCGGGGTTCCGGGCGTGACGATCGTGGGGGACGGCGAGAACCTCGGCTTCTCGGGTGGGTGCAACCTCGGGGCGTCGGTCGCGACCGGGGACTTCCTCGCCCTCGTCAACGGGGA
>JBKJJI010000121.1:0-4312 GCA_046598115.1 Acidimicrobiia bacterium
GGGTGGGCGGTCGACGCGACGCTGGGAGGTGTCGATGCGCTGGTGCGCGCCGGCTACCTCCAGGCCGACGACCCCGCGCTGCTGTCGCGGGCCAGGGCGAAGCTCCTCGACGTTCGGGTCGCGCTCCACCGCGTCACCGGTGGGCGGAGCGACCAGCTGACGCTGCAGGAGCAGGATGCTGTCGCCGAGCTCGCAGGAGCCGCCGACGCCGACGCGCTCGTGCGAGGGCTGTCGGAGGTGACCCGTGGCGTGACCTGGATCACCCAGGAGGTCTGGCGGAGGTTGCGGTCGACGCGACGCGGACCGTTCGGTCGGGGTGGTGGGCGCGAGCGACGCGTCGCCGACGGTGTGGTGCTGCGAGACGGTGTGATCTCCCTCGCATCGGATGCGCAGCTCGATGTCACCACGATGCTGGCAGCCGCGAGCTGCGCGGCCGAGCACGGGGTGCCGATCGAGCGGGCGTCCCTCGAGGGCCTCCGGGGGCTCGATCCCGGTCCTGGGCCGGCATCCCAGGTGCTCGACGCGCTGGTGGCGTTGCTGCGCCACGGTCGGGCCGCCGTACCGGTGATCGAGTCGCTCGACCAGGTCGAGGCGTTCCGCGCCGTGCTCCCGGAGTGGACGGCGGTGCGCGCCCTGCCCCAGCGCAACGCCTACCACCGGTTCACCGTCGACCGGCACCTGTTGGAGTGCGTCGCCGAGTGCGCGGCGCTGATCGACGCGGACGGCTTCGACGGTGACGTGGCCCGCCGGACACGGGCGGACCTCCTCCTGTTGGGTGCGCTGCTCCACGACATCGCCAAGGGATCACCCGACGACCACTCGAAGGTGGGAGCCGTCACCGCCCGGACCGTCGGGCGACGCCTCGGCCTCGACGACCACGGCGTGGAGGTCCTCGAGTGGCTGGTCCGCCACCACCTGCTGCTCGCCGACACCGCGACGCGTCGCGACCTCTCCGACGAGTCGACCATCGTGCGCTTCGGTCGCGCCGTCGGCGACACCGAACGGCTCGACCTCCTCTACGCGCTGACGGTGGGCGACTCGCGCGCGACCGGCCCGGCGGCGTGGAACCGGGCGAAGGCCGCGCTCGTCCGCCAGCTGTTCGTGGAGGCCGATGCGCTCCTCGAGCGCGGCGTGGTCGGTCCTGGGCTCGCACAGGAGCGCGAGCGTGCGATCGAGACGCATCGTGCCCTGCTCGCGGGGGGCGCGCTCGCACTCGCGTGGGCCGATCGGCCGGACGGCCTGCTCGAGTGCAGCGTGGTCGCTCCCGACCGCCCGGGACTGCTCGCTACGGTCGCCGGGTGCCTCGCCCTCCACGGCTTCGACGTGCGGGGCGCCTCCTTGTACGGCGCGCCTGACGGGATGGCGTTGGAGGTGTACTGGGGTGTCGACGAGTTCGGGCGGCTCGACGCGGCCGGTCGGACCGCGGTCGAGCGCGACATCGCAGCAGCGCTCGAGGGCCGGCTCTCCCTGAAGGAGCGGCTCGGGGAGCGGTTCGCGCGCTACCGCCGTCCCCCGGGCGTGCACGACACCGCGGTCCGGATCTCGTTCGACGTGGAGGCGTCGCCGGCGGCGACCGTCGTCGAAGTGCACGCGCCCGACGACGTCGGGCTGCTCGCCCGGGTGGCAGCCGTCTTCGCCGACCTCGACCTCGACGTGAGCGCGGCGTTGGTCTCGACGCTGGGAGACCGGGTGGTCGACGTGTTCTATGTGCGCGACGCGCAGGGGGCGAAGCCGACCGCGCCCCTCGCGCTCGAACGCCTGCGCGCCACGTTGATGGCGCGACTCGTCCGCGACACGGTGATCGTGCCCGCACGATGAGGAAATAGGCTCGCGGCCGTGACCGACCAACCCCACGCCGTCGCCGCGTCCGACCTGCTGCGGTGGGCCGAGACACTGAGCGCGGTGGCCCGCACGGGCCTCGGGTTCACCCAGAGCCTCTACGAGAAGGAGCGCTTCGAGGAGGTGCTCAAGGTCGCCGCCGACATCCGCTCGGCCGCGGTGGAAGAAGCCGAGGCCGATGCCATGTTCGAGGAATGGCTCGCCTCCGTGGGTGATGGCGTGGCCGGCTACGTCACCCCGAAGGTCGCGGTCGCCGCGATCGTGGGCAACGCCGATGGGGAGATCCTGCTCACCCAGCGCGCCGACTCCGGCGTCTGGCTCTACCCCGTGGGCTGGGCCGACGTCGGGTACTCGCCGTCGGAGATCGCCTTGAAAGAGGTCTACGAGGAGACCGGCATCGAGGTCGAGGTCGAGTCGCTCGTCGCGGTCTTCGACGGCCTCCGGCTCGGCTTCGCACGGCTCCCGATGTACTCGTTGCTCTTCCACTGCCGGATGATCGGTGGCGAGCTCAAGGGGCATCCGCTGGAGACGCGCGACGTGGGCTTCTACGCACGCGACGCACTGCCGTGGCCGCTCGCAGGCGGCGCACGCTGGGTCGAGACCGCCTTCGCCGCGATCGACGGGGAGCGGCGCCCGGTCGACTTCGACCCGCCGCGCACGCCGCCGTGGCGCGGAGACGCCTGAGCGTCAGGCGCCCAGCTCGGTCATCGTGAAGAGCGGGTGGAGGGTCACGCCGATCTCGGCGAGCGCGTCGACGCCTCCCGCTTCGCGGTCGATGACGCAGAGCGCGTGCTCCACGATCGCCCCCTGCTCGCGTAGGTCGCCGCAGCTCGTCACGACCTGACCACCCGAGGTCACGACGTCCTCGACGACCGTGATCCGTCGTCCGTCGAGGTCGCCACCCTCGGCGAGACGGCACGTGCCGTACGTCTTTGCCTCCTTGCGGACGAACAGCGTGGGGATGTTCGTCACCTGCGACAGCATCACCGCGAGCGGCACGCCGCCGAGCTCGAGCCCGGCGAGGACTTCCGTGCCGGCCGGGACCATCGGTGCGAGGTGCTCGGCGATGTCGCGCAGGAGCGCGGGGTCGGCCTCGAACAGGTACTTGTCGAAGTACTCGTGGCTCACCGCACCGGATCGCAGCGTGAACGTCCCGGTCAGGTGCGACGCATCGAAGATCCGTCGGGCCAGTGCATCGCGATCCGTCATCCACCCACCTCGAGCTCCTCGAACAGCATCTCGACCAGCGACGTCGAGCCGCCACTGCGTTCCCAGGTCTTCCCGATCCGGCCGTGGTCGACCAGTCCGGACGCGCTCGGCCCGATCGGCAGGACCTCGCAGGCTCGCGCGACGAGCGCGGCTGGCTCCATCTCGTCGCCGTACGCGGGGAAGCACTCGAGGCCTTCCCACAGCGACGTCAGGGATCGGCGCTCGCCACCGATGACGATCGTGTCGCCGCCGGCAGGGTGGGCATCGGTCTGCTCACCGGGGCGCCCTGCACCGGGAGCAGGGGCGAGCGCGGCCTGGGCCTCGTCCCAGAGGTCGTGGTGGGACGTGCCGGAGGGCGCCGTGAACCCGGCCGGCGGGTGGAGGCGCCACTCCAGGGTCGGCGTCGTGGCGTCCGCCTCGGTCGCGTTCGTCGGCTCGGGGGTGAGCCAGACCTGGGTGCCGTTCACGTAGCTGTCGATGGGTGGGCCGAGGTGCGCGTCGAGCGCGCCGAGCAGCGCACGAGAGATGCGCCAGACGGTGCTCGGGGTCAGGGTCGTCACGCTGCAGCCGGGTCGACGTGGCCGTACCGGACGATCTCGTCGAACTGGTCCAGGACCATGCGGTCGTCGTCGAGGATGCCCCGGACCCGCGGCGGCGCGAGGTGCGATCGGGCGAACCGACCCGCGATCACGGCCTTGCGCCCGTCACCGTCGCGCGCCAGCGAGAACGTCGCCTCGTCGAGCAGCAGTGCGCCTTCCACGAGGTCGGCGAGCAGGTAGGCGAACCGCCGCGCGTGGAGTAGCTGGAGGTCGTTCGACGCCGCGTTGAGGTGGTCGATCGCGAGGCGGGCCTCGGCGAGCGTGCCGGCGACCGCGTCGACGACGGGCGCGAGCACGGGCGACGACGCGCCGTCGAGCGCTCGTTCGACCCGGGCGAGCAGGGCGACGTGGGCGTCCTCGGCGAGCATGGCCCGGCGCACGTCGATGCACAGGATGTTCTCCGTGCCTTCCCAGATCGTGTGGCACTGCGCGTCGCGCAGCTGGCGCGCCATCGGCCAGTCCTCCATGTAGCCGTTCCCGCCGAAGAGCTCGAGCGCCTGGCTGGCGGCGCTGATGGCCTCGCGTGTCCCGCGGATCTTCGCCAGCGGCACGAGGATCCGGCGAAGTGCGCGTCCTTCCTCCTCCGACTCTGCCGTGCGTGTGGCGGCCGCGCACTCGAACGCCAGGGCCAGCCCACCCTCGAGCTCGACGAGCAGGTCGACCAG
>JBKJJI010000201.1:0-10517 GCA_046598115.1 Acidimicrobiia bacterium
CTCTCCTTCGAGCGCATCACCAGGCGGCCGATCGCCACCTTGCGCAGCTCGGTCATCGCCTCCACGAGCAGCTTGTACGGCTTCACGGCCTTCGGGTCGGGGGCCAGGTAGTAGGGCTGCTCGAAATAGAGGGGGTCGATGTCGTCGAGGTCGACGAAGTCCTCGATCTCGATCGTTCGGCTCGACTTCGGCGCCAGCGAGCGCATCTCGTCGTCGGAGAGCACCACGTACTGGCCCGGTACGACCTCGTGGCCCTTCACGATCCGGTCGGTCGGCACCTCCTCACCCGACAGCTCCGACACCCGGCGGTAGCGGATCCGCGAGTTCGTGCCCTCCTCGAGCTGGTTGAAGCGCACGTCCTTGCTCTTGGTGGCGGTCACCAGCTTCACGGGCACGCTCACGAGCCCGAACCCGATGGTTCCTGTCCAGATGGGCCTCGGCATGACAACTACCTTCGCAGAGCATGGGTGCCCCGTCCAAGACGGTCATCGAGGTTCCCGGCGCCGGCGGCGTGGAACGGCGGCTCACCCTCTCGAACCTCGACAAGGTCCTGTACCCCGCGACCGGGCTCACCAAGGCCGGTGTCATCGACTACTACGCCCGCATCGCCCCGGTGCTCCTCCCCCATCTCGCCCGGCGGGCGCTCACGATGGTCCGCTGGCCCGACGGGGTCGACGGCCCGTCGTTCTTCGAGAAGCGCTGCCCGAGCCACGCACCCGAGTGGGTCGCCACCGGCCCGGCCGAAGGCGGCATCGTCGGGTGCATCGTCGACGACCTCGCGACCCTCACCTGGGTCGCCAACCTCGCAGCACTCGAGCTGCACACCCACCAGGCGACGGTCGACGCCCCGGATGCCCCCACCTCCCTGGTGCTCGACCTCGACCCCGGGGCCCCGGCCGGGATCCTCGACTGCGCCCGCGTCGCACTCGACGTCTGCGGCGTCCTCGGCGAGCTCGGACTCACGGCCGTCGTCAAGACCTCCGGATCGAAGGGCCTGCACCTCGCAGTACCGGTTCGCGACACCACGGCCGACGCGACGAAGGACTTCGCGCGGGCCCTCGGCCAGCTCCTCGCCACGCGTGACCCCGACCGGGTCACGATCGCGATGGCGAAGGACCAGCGCACCGGACGCGTGTTCGTCGACTGGAGCCAGAACAACCGTCACAAGACGACTGCCGCGGCCTACACGTTGCGCGCCCAACCGCGGCCGATGGTGTCGGCGCCGATCACCTGGGACGAGGTCTCGGATGCGCTCGATACCCAGGACGCGACGACGCTGGAGCACGACGCCGCGTCAGTGCTCGAGCGGGTCGAACGCATCGGCGACCCCTACGCGGCGAACCTCGCCGCCGACCAGGAGCTCCCGCAGCTCACCTAGACGCCCGAGTCGCTCGCCCAACTCATTCGCGTAGGTTGCGAGCGAACCCCACCACACCGGAGCACGACATGGATCTCGACGGCAAGGTCGCAGTGGTCACCGGCGCGAGCCGCGGCGTCGGCGCGGCCACCGCGGTGGCGCTCGCGGCGGAGGGATGCCGGGTGGCGTGCGCAGCGCGCGCGACCACGGACAACCCGCAGCCGACGTTCGGCACGATCGACGAGACGGTGGCCCGCATCCGCGACGCTGGCGGGGAGGCAGTCGCGGTGCCGACGAACCTCGCGATCGACAGCGACGTCGAGCAGATGATCGCGACCGCGGTCGAGACGTTCGGGCCCGTCGACGTGCTCGTCAACAACGCCGCGATCACGTTCCCGGGCGACCTCGACCTGCCCATGAAGCGCCACGACCTGGTGTTCGCGGTGAACCTGCGGGCACCGCTCATCGCCATTCAGGCCGTGGCGCCCGCGATGCGCGCACGCGGCGCGGGTTCGATCGTGAACGTCTCGTCGGTCGCCGGCCTCAACTACTTCCCCGGCCTCATGGCATACGGCGCGTCGAAGATCGCGCTCGAGCACCTCACCGTCTCCCTCGCGACCCAGCTCCAGCCCGACGGGATCGCGGTGAACACGTTCCGCATCGACATCCCGATCGCCTCCGAGGGGTTCCTCGCCAACGCGCCCGACGTCGACCACTCCGACTGGGAGCCGTCCGAGGTCGCGGCCGAGGGCATCGTCTGGATGGTCGAGCAGCCGCCCTCCTACACCGGTCGCAACGAGGGCATGGCCGCGCTCCGCGCCGAGCACGGGATCATGCCGAGCCGGGTCGGCCGCGCCCACCGGCAGATGTCGGGGATCGTCACCGAGAACCCGATGCAGCTCCCCCCGAGCGCGTGACCCCCCAGCCGGCCGGCACCGCGACACCCCGGCGTTCACCGCGCGACTCCCAGCGGTCGCGCGTGTACCGCGCCGAGACGCCCATGCCCGCCAGCCCACTCCCTGGGCTCGACGCCTGCGCGGTATTCATCGACCGCGTCGTCGGCACGCTCTGGTGGCAGGCCCGCTTCCCGGAGAAGACGCTCGATCAGGCCCCCCGGCTCCGGCCCGGCAACGGCGCGCGCCAGGCCTTCTTCCGCCCCGGCGACGACGCCCCCGGGCACAACGCCGCCGACCCCGACCCGTCGATCACGCTCCCGCGGCGGTATCGCACGAAGGGCGTCGTGCTGCACGAGCTCACCCACTGGGCGTTGTGGGACGAGCCGCTGATCCCCCACCACGGCAGCACGTTCGCGCGGGTGCATCTCGACCTGACCGCCGAGTTCCTCGGAGCCGAGCGGGCCTCCCTGCTCGAGGCGCAGTACCGAGCCGAGCGCGTCCGCACGGGGCACGCGCCGCGCGTCGGACCTGACGGCCGGATCCACTACGGGTGGGACGAGCGCCTGCGTCTCGGCCGCGGGCACCGGTTCGAGTTCCGCTACCGCGACGCCCGGTCCGACGACAACCGCGTGACCGCGGTGCTCACGATGCGCGCCCGCTCGGGCCACGAGCTCGTCCTCGATGCCACCGACGGGCCCGAGCGGCTCCCGACCGCGTCGGTCTGGTCGGTGCGGCCGATCCAGAACGCATCTCGATAACCTCGACCGATGCAGCACGGCAGCCGCAAGGCCATCATCGCCGCGCTCCTCGCCAACGCGGGGATCGCCGTCGCGAAGTTCGCCGCGTTCCTCGTCACCGGCGCGTCGTCGATGCTCGCCGAGTCGGTCCACTCGGTCGCCGACTCGGGGAACCAGTCGCTCCTGCTCCTCGGCGGCAAGCGAGCAAAGCTTCGACCGACCGAGCTCCATCCGTTCGGCTTCGGGCGGGAGCGCTACTTCTGGTCGTTCGTCGTCGCGCTCGTCCTCTTCTCCCTCGGTTCGGTGTTCGCGATCTACGAGGGGGCGAACAAGCTCCTCCACCCCCACGAGCTGACCGATCCGGCCATCGCGTTCATCGTGCTCGGGTTCGGCATCGTGCTCGAGATCTTCTCGTTCCGCACGGCGATCCGCGAGGCGATCCCCCTCCGGCGGGGGCGCTCGTGGTGGCGCTTCATCCAGACCGAGACCAGCCCCGAGCTCCCGGTCGTGCTCCTCGAGGACCTCGGCGCACTGGTCGGCCTCGTGCTCGCACTGCTCGGCGTCGCGATGACGGCGATCACCGGGAGCCCCACCTGGGACGCCGCCGGCACCATCTCGATCGGCGTGCTGCTCGGCGTGATCGCGGTGATCCTCGCGATCGAGATGAAGAGCCTCCTCATCGGTGAGTCGGCATCCAAGGTCGACCGCGCCGCGATCCGCGCCGCCATCACCGCCGGTCCCGACGCGCCGCAGCTCATCTACGCCCGTACGCAGCACCTCGGCCCCGACAGCCTCCTGCTGGCGGCGAAGGTCGACTTCGGCGACGTCGACGTCGACACCCTCGCCGACGCGATCGATGCGCTCGAGGTTCGGGTCAGGGCGGTCGTGCCCCAGGCCAAGCACATCTACATCGAGCCCGACCGCTACGACCCGGGCCCGCCGGTCAGTCGAGGCGACGCAGCTCCGCACTGAAGCGGCGCGCGTTCTGCACGTAGCCCTGGGCGAGGCCGGCGATCATGCCGTCGGCGACGGCGTCGAGGCGCAGCTTGGCCGGGACACCCAGCGCCATCGCACGAGCCGGGACCTCCATGTCGTTCGGGACCACTGCACTCGCCCCGACGAGCGCGCCGGACCGGACGACGGCCCGATGGAGCACGACCGAGTTGGTCCCGACCAGCGCGCCGTCCTCGATCGTGCAGCACTCGAGGTGTGCGAGGTGCCCGACCACGCAGTCGTCGCCGACGATCGTCGGGTGCTCCCGCGTGCAGTGGACCACGGTGCCGTCCTGGATCGACGTGCGGGTGCCGATGACGATGCGTCCGTAGTCGCCCCGCAGCACCGCCTGAGGCCAGATCGACGTCTCGGCGCCGATCGTGACGTTGCCGATCACGGTCGCGTCGGGGTGGACGAACGCGTCGGGGTGGATACTGGGCTCGGCGTCGCCGAGGGCGTAGATGGCCATCGGGGCCGACGGTAGCCTCTCGACCCGTGGCCGCCGAGAGCATCGCGATCGACACGCATGTCGCCGCGATCGAACGCGACGGCTACACGATCGTCGAGGGGGTGCTCGGCGACCAGGACGCCGATGCGCTCACCTCCGAGCTCCACGGCCTCGAGCAGACCTACGAGGTCACCCCCGCCGACAACAGCTTCGAGGGGTCGAGCACGGTCCGCATCTACAACCTCCTCGCGCTGGCGCGCCCGTTCGAGGCGATCCCGGTGCACGAGCAAGTGCTCCCGATCGTCGAGCTGGTGCTCGACTCTGGATGCCTCGTGTCGTCGCTGTCGTCCATCGCGATCCTCCCGGGCGAGACCGCGCAGCCCATCCACGCCGACGACCAGCTCATCCCGCTCCCGAAGCCCCACCCGGCGACCGTCTGCAACACGATGTGGGCGCTCACCGACTTCACCGAGGCCAACGGCGCGACCAGGGTCGTGCCGGGCTCGCACCTCGCCGATCACAGCCCCGACTACGGCCAGCCCTACGACAGCATCCCGGCCGAGATGCCCCGGGGCAGCGTGCTCGTGTGGCACGGCAGCCTCTGGCACGGCGGCGGGGCGAACACAACCGAAGCGCGACGCGTCGGGATCGCGATGAACTACTGCGCGGGCTACATCCGCCAACAGGAGAACCAGCAGCTCGGGATCCCCCGCGCCGTCGCCGCCCGCTTCGCACCCCGGCTACGTGAGCTGATCGGGTACGGCATCTACCAGGGTCTGATCGGGCACATCGACAAGCGCGACCCGGTCGCGATGCTGGGAGCACCCGACGGCGACGATCCGATGCTCTGGGACCGCCTCGCCTGATCCCGGGCGCTCACATGATGACGGCGCCGCCGTCGACCGCGAGTGCGTGGCCCACCATGAACGACGCGGCGTCGGAGAGCAGCCACACCATGGCCTCTGCGATCTCCTCGGGCTGCGCGAGCCGGCCGATCGGCGCCGAGGCTGCCATGGCCTTCTCGATCGCAGGGTCGCCTGCCATCCAGCCCTCGAGCATGGGCGTACGGGTGCTCCCCGGGCAGACCGCGTTCACGCGGACGCCGGCCTTGATGTACTCGAGCGCGGCGGCCTTGGTGAGCCCGAGCACCGCGTGCTTGGTGGCGACGTATCCGGGCAGGCCCGCGAAGCCCATGAGCCCGGCCCCCGACGACGTGTTCACGATCGCGCCACCGCCCTGGGCGACCATCTGCGGGATCTCGTGCTTGAGGCCGAGGAACACGCCGGTGAGGTTGAGCGCCACCACGGCGTTCCACTCGTCGAGGGTGTAGTCGGCCGTGGGCTTCGTGGGCCCGGTGGTGCCTGCGTTGTTGATCGCGCAGTCGAGCCGACCCCACCGGTCGACGGCCGCCGCCACGGCCGCGGCGACGTCGTCCTCGCTGGTCACGTCGGTCCGGACGAACACGGCCTCCGAGCCCGCCTGCTCGCACTGGGTGACGGTCTCGGCGCCGCCGTCGGTGTTCACGTCGGCCACGACCACGAGCGCGCCCCGCTCGGCCAGCAGCCGGGCGGCTGCCTGCCCGAGCCCGGATCCACCGCCGGTGACCAGGGCCACCCTGCCTCGGAATTCGCCGTCCATCTCGTCCCCTTGTCCTGGTTGCCGGAATCGCTGGTCGCCGGAATCGCTGGTCGCCGGTATCGCTGGTGCCGGATGGCGCCGTAGCGGCACGGATCTGACCCCGGGATACATTCTGGCCCTTCAGACACCCCGTTCGGGCGCCGATACAGGGGTCGTGCGGAAGAAGGCCAAGGCTGCGGCGTCCGGTTCGGGCGCGACCGAAGACCCGAAGGGTCCTGCGATCGCGCCTCCCGCCGCGTCCGCGTCGGCTCTCCCGGCAACGGGCATCCCGGCCACGGGCACCGCCGCCACGGCGACGCCTGCACCGCAGAGCCCCAAGGACGTCGGGAAGCACCTCCGCAACCTCCGCAAGGACCGGGGCCTGTCGCGTGGCGACGTCGCGCGGTCCGCGGGCCTCACCAAGCGTGAGCTGGCGGCCTACGAACGCGGCCGCGCCGAGGTCCCGGACCACGACCTGTTCTGCCTCGCCGGATCGTGTGGCGTCGACGTCGACGAGCTCCTGCCCGGCCGCGACGATCTCCAGGTCGGCCCGAGCGGGTCGTCGCTCACGATCGGCGCGCGGACCGAGGCGGTCGTCGGCGGCGCGCCCGACGACATCCTCCGCACGTTCGTGACGATGATCAAGGAGCTCCGGGCCCACCTGCCCGGCGCACCGGTCCCCTGGCGCGCCGAGGACATGGCAGCCCTCGCCGCCGCGCTCGGCGGCACGCCGGCCTCGATCGAGGCTCGCCTGGTCGAGCTGACGGGCGCCACCCCCGACGAGGCGGCGCAGATGCGAGCCGTCCTGGTCCCGGCGGCCACGTCCTCCGACACCTTCTCGCTAGGGACGGCCGACCCCTCCGACCCCGCCCACGACTTCTTCACCGCACCCCGCGCCGCGGACCCGTTCGCGCCACCGCCACCGATCACCGACGCGGTCGATGCGTCGCGCGAGCACGATCTCGTGCACGCCATGGCAGGAGGGGCGATGGCTGGCGCACCGACGATCACCGAGGCAGTCGGTGCTCCGGTCGCGCCGGCCCCGGTCACGGCCGCCCCGGTCGCGCCGGCTCCGGAATCGGTTGCACCCGGGCGCGCCGACCCGTTCGGCTTCACCCCCGATCCGGCGCTCGCGTCGCACGTCGTCGCGGACGGGATCGCCCCGATCACGCCCCCACCCGCCAGCGCATCCATCGCCTTCGACGAGTCGGTCCCCGCGTACTGGGGCATCGGCGGCGAGGAGATCTTCCTCTGGGGCGACAGCACGTCACAGGCCGTGAGCGCCGCGGCCGTCGCGACCGCGATGCCCGATGCTCCCGCACCCCGGATCCCGGTAGAGATGCCCGTCGCCATGCCCGTCGCCGACCCCGTACCGGTCTGGACCCCCGATCCCGCGCCGACCGCGCCGGCCGTGGCCGTGGCCGCGGCTGCTCCACCCGCACCCGCACCCAGCGCACCGGCACCCTCCGCAGCTGCTCCACCCGCACCCGCACCGGCACCGGCACCCGCGCCTGCTTCGCCGCCCCCGCCTCCCCCGACGGGCGCGTCCGACGCGTCCGACACGGGCAGCGACGTCGCGTGGCAGATCGGTGGGACCATCGACGGGCCCAACGGCGACCC
The DNA here is from genome assembly GCA_046598115.1 of Acidimicrobiia bacterium. Taxonomy (GTDB): domain Bacteria; phylum Actinomycetota; class Acidimicrobiia; order IMCC26256; family PALSA-555; genus DASUAO01. The sequence goes on from JBKJJI010000201.1 coordinate 7,669, forward strand.
GAGCGCAGGAACGCGGTGGGCCCTCTCGGACCTGCGCGTCCCTGGTGACACGACCGTCGAAGCCGTCCTCGAGTTCGCGTCGGGCACCGGCTTCGGCGTGCTGTTCCGCGCCACCGCCGACGGGCACGACCGGATGAGCAGCTACTCGTTCGACGTCGACCCCCTCGGCGGCGCCTACGTGGTGCGCCAGTGGGTCGACAACCTCCCCCACTGGCAGACGCTCGCGCAGACGCCGTCGAGCCCCACTCGTCAGTACGGTCGCCACGCCATGACGATCGCCCTCCTCGGCGACTCGATGACCGCGTCCGTCGACGGTGTGGACGTGATGACGATCCCGTCCCTCAGCGCGGCGTCGATCGCAACCGGATGCGAGCCCGCTCGTGGGCACCGGGTCGGGCTCCAGGCGACCCCGACGGCGGACGTGACCGTCGAGTCGTTCCGAGCCATCTCGGCCTGAACTAGTCGTCCGTCACCAGGCGACGCGAGCCGCGACACGGACCTCGCCATCGACCCGGAGCCAACAGCTGAGGGCGTCGTCGTCCCACCGCGACGCGAGCCGAGGCTCCTCGCCGGGGTCGATCGGCGCGCGGTACTCGATCTCGGCCGACGAGAGCCGCCGACGGTCGGGGCGACGCGCGAGCTCGTCCTCCACGGCGGCGAACCCGATCGCGTTGTTGACGTGGTCGAGGACGTCGAAGTCGCTCCGCCGGAGCGGCCACGCCCGCTCGTCGGCGTCGTCGGGTGGCGCCGCGAGCGAGAGACGACCGCTCACGCGCCGTGCGGCCGCGTCGCCGTAGTGCTCGAAGAACCCGGGTGGGAGTGGCGCGGTGCGGCCGTCGGCATCGAGGTAGACCCAGATCGCTCGCGCGCGGACCGCGACCTGCTCCCCGACGCGGATGTCGGTGCGGCGCTCCGCCCACCGCGGTCCGGCGCCCGTGCAGAACGTCTCGAGCTCCATCGCCGTGCCGTAGCGCGGTAGCGCGTCGAGCCCGAACACCACGCGACGCGTGACCCACGACCCGTCGACACCCGCGTCGTCGACGTCGTCGGTCGCGATGTCCTGGAGGTAGCGGGCGATCGAGTCGAGTCGCACGCGACCCGAAGGCGTGACGTCGCCCAACCGCACCCGGTGGCTGGCGGTGATGCGCCGTGACCCGGGCGGGCGCTGTGGGAACCCCTGGTCAGGCATCTCGGAGTTCGGCATCTCGGAGTTCGGCATCCCGATGCTCGGCGCCTCGGTCCTCGACCCGGAGTCGGATGCGCTTGTTGCCCTTTCCCTTCGACTCGGTCTTCACGACGACGACACGGCCGACCTCGGCGGTCGACGCGACGTGGGTCCCCCCGTCGGCCTGCTTGTCGAGCCCGACGATGTCGACGACGCGGATCTCCTGCACCGACTCGGGGATCATGTTCACCTTCGTCCGGATGAGGTCGTCGTCGGCGATCGCGAGCCCTCTCGGCAGGAACGTGACCTCGATCGGGCGGTCGGCGTCGAGCTCGGCGTTCACGAGCTGCTCCACCTCACCACCGAACCCGTCGGGCAGCGGGTCGAACTCGAAGTCCATCCGTGCGCCGAGCGGCTCCATGTTCCCGCCGGTGACCGGCGTCGACCACCGTTGCCAGATCACACCGCAGAGCACGTGGAGCGCGGTGTGGGTGCGCATGAGCTGGTGGCGTCGGTCCCAGTCGATCTCGCCCGACACGACGGCACCCGCCGCCAGCACCGTGCCGTCGACCGAACCGAGCAGGTGGTGCCAGACCATGTCGCCCTCCTTGCGGACGTCGACGACCGTCGCATCGGCGAGCGTCCCGGTGTCGTGGGGCTGGCCACCGCCGGTCGGGTAGAACGCGCTCCGGTCGAGCGCGACCGCGCCCGCACGCACGTCGACGACCGTTGCGTCGAACGACCGTAGGTAAGCGTCGCGGAGGTAGAGGAGGTCGGTGCCCACGGTGCCGGTGGGGCCACTCAACCGGGCTGGGTGCCCACGCGCAGCTCGCGGAACGGCGTGAGCTTGTCGGGACCGGGCTCCTTCGGCAGCCCCAGCGCGCGCTCACCGATGATGTTGCGCTGCACCTCGTCGGTGCCTCCGTAGATCGACGGCGCCGGCGCGAAGAGCGTCATCTCCTGGACGAACCCGCCACCGGTCGTCTCGGGTCCGGTGAGCATCGCCTCGGGACCGAGGATCTCGGGCCCGAGGTCGCGGCTGAGCCGGGTGATCTTGCTCATCAGGAGCTTCGCGAGGTTGCCTGCGTACACACTCCCACGGCCGGCGGCTCGCTCGGCCTTCATCCGGAGCATCGTCATGCGCCCGATCTCGTTGAGCGTGTAGAGCTCGACGAGATGCTGGCGGATCACCGCGTCGTCGGTGCGACCGAGCTTCTCTGCGAGCTGCTGGAACATCCCGTACGAGCCACCGAACGCGCTCGGCTGCACCGAGCGTCCGCGTCCGACACCTCCCACGAGGTCGCCCACGCGAGTGTCGAGCATCCCCCCCTTGCGTCCGGGGAACGCGCCGCCCCCCGCGCCCGACCCGCCGCCGCCGAGCCCGGCCCGCTCGAACGCGAGTGTGGTGTTGGCGACGGCCCAGCCGTTGTTGAGCCCGCCGATCATGGCGTCGTTCGACACGCGCGCGCCGTCGATGAACACCTCGCTGAAGAGCGCGCGGCCCGTCATCTCGCGCAGGGGTCGGACCTCGACGCCCGGCTGGTCCATCTCGAACGCGAAGTAGGTGATCCCCTGGTGCTTCGGGGCATCGGGGTCGGTGCGGGCGATCAGCATCCCGAGGTCGGCCGCCTGGCCACCCGACGTCCACACCTTCTGTCCGGTGATGCGCCACTCGTCGCCGTCG
>JBKJJI010000359.1:0-3196 GCA_046598115.1 Acidimicrobiia bacterium
CGCCAACGCGCGGTGTCGCGCAGCCTCAACGCGGCCCGCTCGCGCGCCGAGCAACGGGTCCAGCGGTACCTCGACGCGGCCTTCGAGCTGATCGACGAGAAGGGGACCACGGAGTTCACCATCCAGGAGGTCATCGATCGCTCGGAGCAGTCGCTCCGCGGCTTCTACCAGTACTTCCACGGCAAGGACGAGCTGCTCCTGGCCCTGTTCGAAGAGACGGTGAGCGAGTCGACCGAGGACCTGCTCGCGGTGCTCGAGCAGGAGTCCGAGCCCCTGGCGCGACTGCGCGCGTTCACGATCCGGCTCCACGAGTGGTGTGATCCCGGCGAGACCCGAAAGCGGGGGTCGCACAACCGGCGTCCGATCTCGGAGTTCTCGGTGCAGCTCGCGGTCACCCACCCCGACCAGGTCACCGCCGCGATGGCCCCAGTCTTCGCGATGCTGCTCGACCTCATCGAAGCAGCGTCGGCCGTCGGCGCGATCAAGGTCGAAGACAAGCGGCGCACCGCCGCGCTGATCCAGCAGACGGTGATGTACAGCTGGTTCGGGAACCGCATCGTCCAGGATCCCCGGATGCGCGTCGGGGCCGAGGACACCTGGGAGTTCCTGCTCGTCGGCCTGCGCGGCTGACGGCCGACCGTTCTGCGACTGCGTTCAGACGCGGTCGAGGTCGAGCATGCGGATCGCGTTCCCGCGCAGCACCTTGTAGCGCTGCTCCCCGGTGAGGCCTGCAGTCATGCGCCGTGCTTCGTCCTCGGTGAAGGGCCACGTCGTGTCGGTGTGCGGGTAGTCGGTCTCGAAGCAGATGTTGTCCTCGCCGACCGCGTCGATCGATGCGAGCCCGTGGACGTCGTTGGTGAAGCACCCGAAGATCCGACCGCGGTAGTAGGTGGACGGCGCCTCGGGGATCGTGTTCTTGGCCCCCGTCCAGCTCGAGTGGTACTTCCACGTGTTGTCGGCGCGCTCCAGCGCGTACGGGATCCAGCCGATCTGGCCCTCCGAGTAGGCGAGCTTGAGCTCGGGGAACCGGACGAGCACACCGGAGAAGAGGAAGTCGGCGAGCGAGGCCATCGAGTTGTTGCACGAGAGCATGATGTCGGTCGAGGGCGGCGCATCGGGTGACGCCGCCGGCATCTTCGACGACGACCCGATGTGCATGCACAACGTCGTGCGGGTCTCCTCGCACACGGCGAACAGCGGGTCCCACGCGCCGGTGTGGATGCTGGGAAGGCCGAGGTGCGTGGGGATCTCGCTGAAGCACACCGCCCGGGCGCCGCGCTGCGCGTTGCGCGTCACCTCGGCCACGGCGAGGTCGACGTTCCACATGGGGATCAGGCAGAGCGGGATGAGCACGCCGCCGGAGTCGGCGCACCAGTCCTCGATCATCCAGTCGTTGTACGCGCGGACGCACTCGAGACCGAGGTCGAGGTCGTTGCCCTCCATGAACGTCTGGCCGCAGAAGCGGGGGAACGTCGGGAAGGCGATTGAGCCATCGACACCCGCCAGGGCGAGGTCGTCGATCCGCGCCGCAGGCTCGTAGCAGCCGGGGCGCATCTCGTCGTAGGTGAGCGCGACGATCATCATCTTGGAGCGATCGAAGCGGCTGACGTCGCCGTCGGGAGTCGCGTCGAGCGGGATGGCGACGTGGCGCTTGTGCACGTAGATGAGGCGGTCCTCGTACATCCAGTAGTCGCCCCAGGTGCCGTCGTCGGTCATCTCCTGCTTGTACGACGCGCCGACATCGAGCGAGAAGTCGCCCCAGCGCGCCCGCTTGACGCGGGGACCCTGCTCGCGCATCCGGGCCGGCAGGCGTTCCTGCCAGAGGAGCGGAGGTTCGACGACATGGTCGTCGACGCTGATGATCTTGGGGAGCTCGCTCATCGCGTCGGGCTCATTCCGTCTGCCTTCATTCCGGCTCGGCCAGGGGATCGTGCTGTTCGCCCGAGTCGAAGCCTCCGTGCTTGCGCATGAAGGTGGTGGCGCGCCGATGGATGCGCCAACCGTCGGGGGTGCGCCGGTACTCGTCGCGATACCAGCCGAGGCGCATGGCATGCGTCGTCTGGTCGATGAAGACGAAGTGCTGGATGCCGGTGGCTCGATCGCCGTCGAGCTCGACCACCGGCATGTTCCCGATGAACTGCCCCCGCGGCGCCGCCTCGAGCAGCGCCGGGAACCGTTCGAGCGTGTACGGCGTGCCGAACGCGTTGTACTCCCCATCCGGGGTGAACACCTCGAGCCAGCGGTCCTGGACGAACTGGCTCGTGAGTGCCATGTACCGCGCGCACAGCTGATGGAGCGCGACCAGATCGGCGGTGTCCTCTGCCTCGTCGGACGTCTCGTCGGTCATCTCGTCGGTCACCTGGTCGGTCTGGGGAGGGCCGAGGTCGCGGATGAAAGTTGTATATTCACCCGATGAAAACTAGGTTATCGGCCAGCACCACTGGACCGCAAGCGTCGCTCGGCGGCAGGGCCGGGCACTGGGGGGACCATGAGATCCACGCGTGCAGTGTCGGCGGCCATGCTCGTCGTCGTCGCCATGATCGGCTCGTCGCTGGCCGCCGGCGCGGTGCCTCGACAGGCCAAGCCCAAGGCCGAGGACATCGGGATCACCGACACGGAGCTCCGTCTTGCGGTCATCGCCGACGTCGACAACCCCGTCGTCCCTGGGCTCTTCCAGGCCGGCGTCGACGCGGTGAAGGCGTGGGCGAAGGACGTCAACAAGTCGGGCGGGATCGCGGGCCGCAAGGTCGTGATCGACTTCATCGACTCCAAGCTCAGCCCCGATGACGCGCGCAACGCGGTGATCCAGGCGTGCGCCGAGAACTTCGCGATGGTGGGGAGCGAAGCGCTCTTCCTCAACAACGTGGACGACATGGTCGCCTGTGAGGACTCCCGGGGGAACCCGATCGGGCTCCCCGACACGCCCGGTCTCGCGCTCGATCCGGCCCAGCGATGCTCACCGGTGACGTACATCGCGAGCGGCGACACGGCGTACTGCGCGACCAAGGACGAGCATCCGCAGACGTACTTCCCCCAGGTCGGCGACTTCCGTTACTACCTCTCCCAGCAGAAGGACCTGAACGGCATCTTCACGCTCCCGTCCGATCTGAAGTCGACGCGCAACGCGGTGATCCAGGCGTGCGCCGAGAACTTCGCGATGGTGGGGAGCGAAGCGCTCTTCCTCAACAACGTGGAC
>JBKJJI010000212.1:0-5129 GCA_046598115.1 Acidimicrobiia bacterium
CCTCGACCGCTTCCCCGACGTCGAATTCGTCAATGCCTATGGGCTCACGGAGACAAGCAGCACCGTGTGTGTGCTCGCCTCCGAAGATCACCGGGTGGCGCACGCTGCGACGGACCCAGCGGTCCGAGCCCGACTCGGTTCGGTCGGACTCCCCGTGCCCGGGATCGAATTGCGGGTCCTCGCCGGTGAGATCCAGGTGCGGGGAGATCAGGTATCGGGTGAGTACGTCGGACAAGTCGGATCGCGCGACGGTGAAGGGTGGCTGCACACGGGGGATCGAGGGCGGATCGATGAAGACGGCTACGTCTTCATAGACGGTCGCGCCGACGACACGATCATCCGAGGCGGAGAGAACGTCGCGCCGGCAGAGATCGAAGACGTCCTGCTCCGGCACGGTGCCGTCACAGTCGCCGCCGTCGTCGGGATACCCGACGACGAATGGGGCGAACGTGTCGGAGCAATGGTCGTCGCGCGACCCGGAAGCACCGTCGATGTCGACGAGCTCCGCACGTTCGTGCACGATCGACTCGGCACGTTGAAGACGCCCGAGGTCCTCGTGGTGACCGACGAGCTACCCCACACGCCTTCGGGCAAGATCCTCCGGCGTGAGGTTCGTGAGGAGCTCGGACGTCGTGGGTGAGCCGAGCCAATCGGAGCACCCTCGGTCGCGACGCGCCGCTCTCGCTGGATCGGGGCACCATGGGTGATGTACTGAAGGATCGAGTAGCGCTGATCACCGGTGCAAGCCGAGGGATCGGAGCCGGCATCGCTCAGCGCTTCGCCGCAGAAGGCGGCGCCGTCGCCTTGATCGCGCGCACGCTCGAACCGATGACCGGACCGCTTGCGGGCTCACTGCGAGAGACAGTCGCGGCGATCGAGGCCACCGGCGGACGCGCCATCGCCATCTCGGCAAATCTCGCCGACGAGACCGACCGGGCCCGCATCGTCCCCGAGGTCGAACGGACCCTCGGCCCGATCGACGTGCTCATCAACAACGCCGCAGCCGCCTACTACCTCCCGAACGCGGAGATTCCCCACCGGCGTCGTCGACTGATCTTCGAGATCAACGTCGAGGCGCCGATGGATCTCGCGCAAGCAGTACTGCCATCGATGCGCGCGAGTGGCCGCGGCTGGATCGTCAACATCTCCAGCGGCGCGGTGAACCACCCGGTTGGTCCGCCGTACGAGCTCGATTCCGCCCTCGGATTCACCACTGGTACCTACGGCGCGTCCAAGGCAGCGCTCGAACGGCTCACAACTGCACTCGCTGCCGAGCTGTACCCCGAGGGCATCGCCGTGAACTCGCTCGCCCCGGCCGCGGCCGTTCGGACGCCTGGAGCCGAGGAGCACGTTGCCGAGATGTTGGAGTCCAATCCCGAGGCCGTCGAGCCGCTCGAGCTGTTCGTCGAAGCGACCCTCGCACTCGCAACCTGCGATGCGACCACGATGACCGGCCGCCGACTCGAGTCCGTCGCCCTCCTGACCGAACTCGACCGCGAGTATGTCAACCTCGATGGCAGTCCGCGCTCATGAGACGCCGCTCGTTCTTCACAAGAGTGTCAGTCGATCGGACCGATAGTCCGGGCTGCTGAGATCATTACGCTGAGAGCGAAGTTGTCAATCCGATTGTGACCTCGCGGACTGGCGACTCCACTGGCGAAGATGCAGATCAACGGCACTCTTCGGACCAATCCTCTCGACGACACTTTGGCGCGTCACCGGGTCGTCACCGTTCTGGACGGGGCGTGATCCGGCGTCGGGGTCAGAGCTGGCAGGTGATCGTCTACGTCGGGCGAGATCCGGTGACGGGCCGAGAGCGGCGCGTCGCTCGCAGTGTCCCCGGCCGACGTCTCGAGCGTCGCCCCCCTCGGGCCGCGCTGGACCTCGAGGCCCGGCTGCTGGTCGAAGTCGCCCGGGGCGAGCACACGGTCGGGCGCCTGTCGGTCGCCGCGCTCCTCGAGCGGTGGCTCGAACACGCCGGTCCTGACCTGTCCCCAACCACCTTCTATAGCTACCGGTCCTACATCGACCGGATGCTGGTCCCCCGCCTCGGCGCCGTCCCGATCGCGGAGCTCACGACCCTGCAGCTCGACACCGTCTACCGGGAGCTGCGCGAAGCGGGCGGCGCGGATGGCCGTCCGCTGGCTCCCGCGACGGTCCGCCACGCGCACGCGATCCTGCACCGGGCGCTCGTCCAAGCCCAACGCTGGGGACTCATCGACCACAACCCGGCCGTGCTCGCGTCGCCCCCGAAGCTGGCGCGACCAAGGATCGAGACACCCTCCTCGGAGCAAGTCGCGCGCATCGTCGGTACGGCGCGTGCGCACGATCCGCTCCTCGGACTCGCGGTGTGGCTCGCCGCGGTCACCGGCGCCCGGCGCGGGGAGCTGTGCGGGCTGCGTTGGTCCGACGTGGATCTGGCGACGGCGAGCGTGACGATTCGTCGGTCGGTTATCAACACGCCGGGACAGATCGTGATCAAGGTCCCCAAGAACGACCGGGCGCGCCAGGTCAGCCTTGACGAGGCGACCTGCGCGCTGTTGCACGAGCAGCGGAGCTCCCGCGCTGGTGAAGCGCAAGCAGCGGGAGTTTGGTTCCCGGAGGACTCCTACGTCCTGTCCGACGAACCCTCGGCGACGACACCCATGGACCCTCGCCGCCTGACCCACCGGTTTCGCCGAGTCGCCCGCGATGCACGCGTAAAGTGCCGATTCCACGACCTGCGGCACTGGCACGTGACGCAAGCGCTCGCGACTGGGCTTCCGGTGCGCGACGTCGCGGCGCGCGTCGGGCATGCAAGTGCCCGCATGACGCTCGACGTCTACGGACACGCGATCAAGAACGGGGACCGCGCTGCGGCCGAGTCGGTGGCCGGCCTGCTCGGCGCGGCGCGGCGCGGTAGATAGCCTGCTCTCGGCACTTCGGATCGGGCGGGGTCCGTCGAATCGGTGAACGAATCGCCGGTCGCGCTATGAGGCCCCGATCCGGGCGATGAAATCGTTCGCGGATGCAAGTGCTTCGTCGAGAGACATGTCGAGGTGTTCATCGGCGGTGAGTCGATCCCAGAGCTGGTCCCATCCCTGCGCCGCGACGATTCGGGGAGGCCAGTCGTGCATCTTCCTGGTCTCGAAGATCTCGATACAGGCGTCCTTGATCGCGGGGAGATCGTCATCAGTCACTGAGAGTTCTTCGATCAAGTCGAGGTCCACTAGATCGCGGGCACGGTCGTTGGGTTGATCTTCGGTCGAGGGCTCGCTGCAAGCGTGGATCTTCTGGGCGATCTGATATCGCAGCGGTAGGAACGGCAACTCGTCCGGTGCTTCGAGCTGGACATGTTCCAGAGTGATTGCTACCGGCACCATCTCGGGCTCATCGACAGAGCTCGCTTCCGCCGGCGATACCTCGAAGGGGATGGTCACGAAAGGGCGGCCCTTGTAGCTCAGCTTCACCTTCATACGCATCGGCGGTGGGCTCAGGTTGGCTCGGGTGATCGGCTCCACGTTCGTGACAGCGCCACTGAATCCCGACCAACCGGCCTCGACAGCAGCCGAGACGCGAGCAGCCACGGTGTCGATCTCTGCTCTGTAGGCAGCGTCGAGATCCTTGGTCGCACGCGTCTGGAGTCCATAGCGCATCTGCAGACCGGCGCCCCCCTTGAAGGCGAAGAGGTGCTTGCCATCCGAGTCGCGAAGCCCGTCGAGCATCTGTGCGATGACGGTGACACCGACAACGTTGCGCAGGCGTCCGGCAGTGACGCCCCCGGTCTCGTCTGACCACGTCGTCAAGAGCCGTTCAAGATGTCCGCGATCACCGGGAGGTTTGGCAACCATCACATCTCGGAAGCAACTCTGCCGCGGTCGCGCCGAGGCGTGCGGTGCGCGCGGTCAGCAAGCGCGACGCGTAGGCGAGCCTCCGCGATGGGGTCGATGAGCTCGCGTCGCCTCGCAGTGGAAATCGCTTGCTCGACCAGGTGCCCGGCGAGTCCGGTCTTGATCGCGTCGCGGATCGCGACCTGAGGGACGAGAACTGGGATGTTGTCGACTTCGTCAATTTCGTTGCGCGCGAGAGCACGGCGGGTGAACTTGTAGCGCTGCTCGCCTTTACGACGCGGGTTGTAGGTCGGTGGGACGATGACCTCTATGCGGCGAGGATTCACGTCGGCGAGCTCCCAGAGCGCCAAGGCGGCTTCGCCAGCGATGACCCCTGGCTGCTTCAGCCAGAGCACCGCCTCGTGGTACTCGTCGTTCGCGGTCACGGGCATCGTCGCAAGCCGGTACAGGCCCCAGCCCCTGTGCTCGAGGCGTCCTTCGGCCGCGAGCTTGCGAAGCGTCCCTGGATCTACGCCTACCGCCGCCGCGTCCCCGGCCCGCACGAATCCATGCTGTTCGGCGGCTCGGCCCAGGAGGCGCTCAAATGCTGTCGTAGGCTTCGCCATCTACGAAATTGTAGCCGCGAGGTACGCTTTTGCAAGCTAGACAGGTAATTGATGTGCAAAATCGTGCCTTTTGGGCACGGTTTTGCATATTCTAAGCACCAAGTCCGGCCCAGAGGCTCGACCTGGAATGAGGTCGATCGTGACTCTTGCCGCCAGGCTCGGGCCGGCCACTGAGCACTGGGCCAGCCATGAGTCTCGAACACGAACCCCGGCAGAGTCCTCGCAGATCTTCTCCCCGGTTGACCTCGGCGACGGGTTCGATAACCTCAGAGCTGTCAATCCGGGTGGCAATCAACTCGGAGTGACTCGGCGGAGTCCACTGGCAGCTCCTCGGCGATCCGTTCGCGGCGGACCCGACTGTGCGTACGACCCCACGGCTGCGGCGTGATGGCTCCGGCTTCCGGTTCGGGACCTACGGCCCTGTCCCCCGCGCCAGTGCACCTCTAGCGTCCACGTCGTGCCACGCATCGACGGTGGTGAGGTTCTCGTCCGGGCGCTGCTCGCCGAGGGAGTCGAGGCGATGTTCTCGATCTCCGACATCGGGCAGTCCCGCATACTTCGGAGCGTCGAGGATGCCGGGCTGCTGATCGTTGGCCCCCGGCACGAGAGCGCGGGCGTGCACATGGCCGACGCCTGGGCGCGCAGCACCGGCACGATGGCCGTCGTCGGCGCCGCGGGGGGTCCGGGGTTCGCG
>JBKJJI010000007.1:0-3583 GCA_046598115.1 Acidimicrobiia bacterium
GTCGTCGGCGAACTGTTCGCGTCGGGCGAGATGCAGCTCCCGTTCGTCCTCCAGAGCGCGGAGACGATGAAGGCCGCGGTCGCCTATCTCGAGCCCCACATGGAGAAGGCCGACGCCGGGGGCAAGGGTCGCATCGTCATCGGCACGGTGAAGGGCGACGTCCACGACATCGGCAAGAACCTCGTCGACATCATCCTCACCAACAACGGCTACGAGGTCCACAACATCGGGATCAAGGCGCCGCTCCAGATGTTCGTCGACAAGGCGAAAGAGGTGGAAGCCGACGCCGTCGGGATGAGCGGCCTCTTGGTGAAGAGCACGATCATCATGCGCGAGAACCTCCAGGAGATGAACGCCCTCGGTCTGGCCGAGGTGCCGGTGCTCCTCGGCGGCGCGGCCCTCACCCGCAGCTACGTGGAGCGCGACCTGCGCGAGGTCTACGAGGGGCGGCTCTTCTACGGGAAGGACGCCTTCGAGGGGCTGCGCGTCATGGACGCCCTCATGGAGGGCAAGCACAGCGGCACGCTCGACCCCGACTTCGGACGCGCCCCGGGTGGCCGCGACCTCCCGAAGCGGACGGCGTCACCCGAACCCGATGGCCCGATCCCCGACCGCTCCGACGTCGCGATCGACGTCCCGCTGTTCACCCCACCGTTCGTCGGCGCGCGCGTCGCCAAGGGGATCGCGCTCGACGAGATCGCTGCGTTCGTGAACGAGACCGCTCTCTTCCGCAACCAGTGGCAGTTCCGGCCCGACAAGACCGCGAGCGAGACCGACGACGAGTTCAAGGTCCGGCTGCGCCCGCAGCTGCGCGAAGAGCTGGCGAAGGCACAGGCCGACGGGCTGCTCGTACCCGCGGTCGTGTGGGGCTACTTCCCCGTGAACAGCGACGGCAATGAGCTGATCGTGTGGGCCGACGACGACCGCCGCACCGAGCGGCTCCGGTTCTCGTTTCCCCGTCAGCGCACGGATCGGTTCCTCTGCATCGCCGACTTCTTCCGACCCGCCGACTCGGGTGAGCACGACTACGCGGCCTTCCAGGTCGCGTCCATGGGGACCGCGGCGACCGAGCGGGAACGGGAGCTGTTCGCGGCCGACCGGTACTCCGAGTACCTGCTGCTGCACGGCCTCTCCGTCGAGATGACCGAGGCACTCGCCGAGCACTGGCACCGACGGATCCGGGAGGAGTGGGGCTTCGTCGACGAGGACGGCCCGACCGTCCAGGGCCTGTTCCGTCAGAAGTACCGCGGGTCGCGCTACTCGTGGGGCTACCCGGCGTGTCCGGACCTCGAGGAGCAGGCGAAGCTCGACGAGCTCCTCGAGTTCTCCAGCATCGGCGTGCAGCTCACCGAGGAGTTCCAGCTCGATCCGGAGCAGAGCACCTCGGCCATCGTCGTGCCCCACCCCGAGGCGAAGTACTTCATCGCCTGACCTGGCTGCGTCGCTCACCCAGCCGTTGCGACGACGACGAACTCGTTGTAGGTGAAGAGCCGCCCGAGCATTCGCGGAAACGGAAACGAGAAGCTCCGCTCGACCGCGAGTCCGCACGCATCAGCGACGTCGGCGAGGGTCGCGGCGTCCATGAACTCGACGTGCGTGGGGTCGGACGCGTATCCACGTTCCTGCGGTGCGATCAGCACCACCTTCCCCGGACGGCGGAGATATCGAAGGTACGAACCCACCAGTGCGACCGCATCGGTGCGCGTCATGTGCTCCAGCACGTGTGCGAACAGCAACGATTCATAGCCGTCATCCTCACCGGCATCCGAGTTGGGGAACTCCTGTGCCGTGTACGCCTCGAGACCCCGGTCCCGGCACGCCCGCACGGCGTCCCTGTTGTGGTCCACGCCGACGCCGGTGCCCGCGAGACTCTCCAGATTGCGACCGACACCACAGCCGACGTCGAGCGTGCGGCCGAGATCCAACCGCCGCAAGTTCCATCGATATGGGCGTTGCACGGAGAGCACTCGCTTCCACCGCGCCCCCTGGAGCTTCGACAGGCGCTCGGCGTATGCCGTATCGCGAGTCGCGTCGTCGGAGCTACTCATCCGAGCAGCAAGGTTCCGAAGATGATCGCGGTACTGATCCCCGCATAGGTGCAGATCGCGATGGTCGCGGTCCGCCCCTTCAGGAGCGCCGCAAGGAGCACGATGATGATCGGGAACGCGCTGAGCGCGTACCGAGGCGATGGCTGGAAGACCACCTTGTTCGCCATCCAAGTGCCGACGATGAAGGCCGGCGCACCCACGATCGTCAAGGCCGTCGCCGTCGCTCCGAGTGTGGAGAGTCGATCGCGGATCCGGAAGCGGAGTGCGTGCGCGAAGAGCGCCGCCGCGCTGAGCCACCCCGAGATGTAGGCGAGGTCGCGGATGACCTGCGTGAAGATGATCGGTGCCCGGTAGGCGAATCCTCCGGGCGGGAAGAACGCGAAGAGGTTCTGGCTGTCGAGCAACGGTCGTCTCGGGAAGTGCGAGTTGTAGAACATCTGGTTCGACGGGAGGTCGAGCGCATCCACGGTGGCGCGGAGGCCCGCGATCCCCAGCCAGACGATCGTGACTGCGATCGCCCCGACCAGGAGCACGACCGATGCCACGACGTACGGCCGTACACCCGGGCGATCCGGGTCCGGATCGCTGCGTTGGCGGTACGCCTGCAGGAGGAACCACGCGACGACGATCGCGATCGCGAGGAAGTTCGTCATCTTGAACGCGGCCGCGAGGCCGCCTGCGACGGCGAGCCATCGGATCGAGATCCGGCCCCGTTCCCAGAGCAGCGCCGCGACCAGGATCAACCCTCCGGCGAACAGCGACGCTCCATCAGGATTGACGATGGCTGCCGAGTTCAGTGCGTCAGGCGCGAGCCCGAAGATCGCCGCCGCGGCCACCAACGCCACACGCGAGATACCCAGGAGCTCACCGGCGTAGATCGCCAGCATCAAGCCGGCCGCGAGCCAGAATCCTCCGACCAACCGAGCGGGATCGAGCAGGTTGTTCGAGATGCCCAGCAGCGTCGTCACCTTCGCGACAGCACCGGTCACGAGGTGGTAGCCCGGGGGGTGGTTGACAGCGTTGTTGTACCCGTCGTCGCGGAAGTCGCGCGGATCGAAGCGTTTGGTCGAACACGGTGGGGGCGGTCCGTCCAACACCGCGTCGAGTCCCCGACACGCCTCGAGGCGCATCGCGGTCTGCCCGATCCGATCGCCCAGTCGTACGAGGTGTCCGTCGTCCCAGAGCTGCACGAGATAGTCGACGTTCCGGGTCTCGTCGATCGCGGAGAGCGGGGTCGAGCGAGCGACGTGGATCGAGCTCGCGAAGATCGACAACACCGCGATGAAGAGGTACGGCCAGATCCGCCAGAGCACCCCCGGTCGCGCGCTGCATTCGGTACGGGGCTCGTCGACTCGGGACTCGTTCACCGTGCGAGCAATCGCCGCGCGACACGCCAGTACAGCGCGAGAAGACCGTCGAAGGGTCGCAACATCGGTGGCAGAGAGTAGTTGCGAGGGTCGAGTCGATCGGTCATCAGATGTGCGAGAGCGCCATCGGCCACGGTGCGCTGCGTCTGGATCAAGCGGCGTCTGCGT
>JBKJJI010000021.1:0-2998 GCA_046598115.1 Acidimicrobiia bacterium
CTTCTCGCGAGCCCGCTGGAAGACCAACCGGATCTGCCGCTCGGTCTCCCCCACGTACTTGTTGAGGAGCTCGGGACCCTTGATGTTGAGGAAGTACGAGCGGGTGTTCGCGTTCCCGGTCTTCTCGGCGACGCGCTTCGCGAGGGAGTTCGCGACGGCTTTCGCGATCAGCGTCTTGCCGCATCCCGGCGGTCCGTAGAGGAGGATGCCCTTCGGCGGCTGCAGCCGGTGCTCGTGGAACATCTCGGCGTAGAGGTACGGAAGCTCGACCGCGTCCTGGATCGCCTCGATCTGGTCATCGAGCCCACCGACGTCGTCGTAGGTGACGTCGGGAACCTCTTCGAGCACGAGCTCCTCGATCTCCGGACGCGGGAGCCGTTCGACCACGAGACCGCTGCGTGCGTCGAGCAGGAGGTGGTCGCCGGCGCGGAGCCGCTCGTCGAGCAGCGTCCCCGCGAGCTCGCACACACGCTCTTCATCGGCCCGGCCGACAACGAGCACCCGCGTCGCGTCCTCGAGGAGCTCCTTGATGATGACGACCTCACCCGAGACCTCGACCCCGCGCGCGAGCACGACGTTGAGCGACTCGTTGAGCACGACCTCCTGGCCGCGGTCGAGGGCGTCGAGGTCGACCTCGGGGTGGACCGACACCCGCATCTTGCGGCCGGCGCTGAAGACGTCGACCGTCCCGTCGTCGTTGGCGGTGAGGAACGTGCCGTAGGCGGACGGGGGCATCGTGAGCTTCTCGACCTCCTCGCGGAGCGCCGCGATGTGCTCGCGCGCCTCCCGCAGGGTCGCCGACAGCCGTTCGTTCTGCGACACCGCCTGTGCGAGCTGGCCCTTGGCCTCGAGGAGGCGTTCCTCGAGGCTCCGGACGCGCGTGGGCGCGTCCTGGAGACGTCGCCGCAGGACCACGACCTCTTCCTCGAGGGCCTTGGCCTGCGCCTGGAGCTCGCCGACCTGGCGCTCGTACTCGCCGAGGCGCCGTTCGTGCTCCTGCGACACCTGTCACCTCCTGCCGGCGAATTCCGGCGTTCGCGGACCTTACACCGGGGCCCGCGCGACACCCGCGCACCTACTGCCCCGGTATTTCCCCCGCCTCTACTTGAGAAATAGAGCACGCTCGTCTACGCTGCGGGGACGCGCCGCACCCCCGCGACGCGAGCAACCCCATCCGGCCCGGGCCCGCGCCCCGGTCGTCGTTCCCAAGAGGAGCTGCCCCCGATGAAGGTCTGGATCGATCAGGACCTCTGCACCGGCGACGGTCTCTGCGAGGAGATCGCCCCCGACGTGTTCACGTTGCTCGACGACGGGCTCGCGTACGTCAAAGAGGGCTCCAAGGTCTTCAGCGACCCGGGTGGCGCCGAAGGGCTCGCGAACATCCCCGACGGGCAGCTCGACGCCGTCGTGGAGTCCGCCGAGGAGTGCCCCGGCGAGTGCATCTTCATCGAGGCGGACTGACGTCTGAAGGTCGAGCGCCGCAGGTGCCCACCCTGTCGCCCGCTCCTGCGTCGCCCCGCGCGACATCCGCGCATCCGCACATCACCGAGCTCGTGAAGCCCCTGCTGCGCGGGGTGAGCCATCAGTGGGGCGCGCTCGTATTCGCGATCGCGGGGATCATCCTCGTTGTTGACGCGCCAACGCGCGCTCGGCCGACGCTCGCCATCTACGCGACATGCATCACCGCGATGCTCGCGACGAGCGCGCTCTACCACCGTGGGCACTGGACCGAGCACGGCACCGCGGTCATGCGCAAAGCCGACCACTCCGGGATCTTCCTCGCGATCGCCGGGACCTACACGCCGCTCGTGTGGCTCGCACTCGACCCCTGGACCAGATGGGGCGTGCTGCTCCCTGTCTGGCTGCTCGCGGTGACGGGGATCGTGCTCGAGTGGCTGCCGTTCCAACCGCCGCGCGGCTACGTCACGGCCGTCTACGTGACGCTCGGTTGGATCGCCATCATCGCGATGCCCTCGGTGTGGTCCGACCTCGGCGCTACCGGGTTCTCGCTCATCGTCGGCGCCGGCGTGCTCTACACGGTCGGTGCGTTCGTGCACGCATTCCACCGGCCCGACCCCTGGCCCCGCGTGTTCGGGTACCACGAGATCTGGCACGTCTTCGTGCTCGTCGCCGCGGCGATGCACTTCGTGTGCGTCGCCTTCGTCGTGGTCTGACGGCTCCGACCCGTCCCACCTGGCCCGTCACGCCGGCTATCCGACGAGGCACCGTCCCGTGTCGACCTGGCCCCCGGTGCCGATGGCCTCGAAGCGCGCGAGGCCGGCATCGATCTCCTCGTCGGTGAGCGCATAGGCGGTCGTCGCGTCGCCAGGGTCGACCGCGAACGCGAGGCCCACGACGGCCCCTGCCTGGTCGATCAACGGTCCGCCCGAGTCGCCCGGCTCGAGCTGGGCCGCGAGGACGAAGATCGTCCGACTGGTGCGGCTCGCCCGGTAGATGTCGGTGCCTCGCGCCGTGATCTCCTCGGCGACGCGCGCCGGTGACTCGATCTGCGTACCACCACCCGGGTACCCGATGACTGAGCCGGCCGCGTCCACCTCGATCGCGCCTCGGGGCAACGGAGCGAGCCCGAGTCCCGGGGCATGCACGAGGGCGAGGTCGCGCGCGGGATCGAACCCGACGACCGAGCCGGCGACCCGACGCCCGTTCACGGTCGACACCGTCGTCCCGGCCTCGCCCGCGACCACGTGCGCGTTCGTGAGCACGAGGTTCTCGGCGATGACGACGCCGCTCCCCTGCTGTAGTCGCGCACATGCCTCACCGTCGAGGCGAACGACCGATCCCCGCACCGCCGCGAGCACCTCGGGGGCGAGGCCACCCTCGGGTGGTGGTCCGGCGTCGGGCGACGTCAGCCGGGCGAAGACCTCGGGGAACGGTCCATCGCCGACGAGCCGACCGAGCGCGGAGAGCGAGTCCGGCGCCGCCGGGGCGAGACGGTTGACGGCGCGCACGATCACCGAGCCGCGTGTCGCCCGCGCCG
>JBKJJI010000034.1:0-3642 GCA_046598115.1 Acidimicrobiia bacterium
CGCGCTTCTGCGGCCAGACCTTCTACGAGGCCGACGACAAGGAGCTCGCGCTCGCCTGCGTCCAGGCGTACAACGACTGGATGGTGGAGGAGTGGTGCGATCCCGCGATCGGGATCAACATCCCGCTGTGCATCATCCCGTTGTGGGATGTGGAGCTCGCTGCCGCCGAGATCCGCCGCAATGCCGAGCGCGGCGTCCGCGCGGTGTGCTTCTCCGAGCTCCCGACCCGCCTCGACCTGCCGAGCATCCACACCGGCCACTGGGACCCGATGTTCGACGTGGCGGCCGAGACCGCGACAACGGTGTGCATGCACGTCGGGTCGTCGTCGAGCGACCCCGCATCGTCGGCCGACGCGCCCCCGGGCGTGGGCAGCATGGTCGCGTTCAACAACTCCATGGCGTCGCTCGGCGACTACCTCTTCGGCGGCAAGATGGCGCAGTTCCCGAAGCTGAAGCTCGCGTACTCCGAGGGCCAGGTCGGCTGGATCCCGTACGCGCTCGAGCGGGCCGACACGGTCTGGGAGCAGCACGACGCGTGGATCAAGGCGAAGACGCTCTGCCCCGAACCGCCGTCCACCTACTACTACGGGCGCGTCTACGGCTGCTTCACCTGGGACCAGCACGGGGTGAACTCGCTCAAGGAGGTCGGGGAGGACCAGATCTGCTTCGAGACCGACTACCCGCACACCGACACGACGTGGCCCAACTCCAAGGAGTACTGCGAGAAGATCCTCCAGGGCCTCGACCAGGACACCGCGTACAAGATCCTGCGCGGCAACGCCATCAAGATGCTCGAGCTGGACCGGGTCTGACGTGGAGATCCCCAAGATCGTCAGCGTCGACGACCACGTCGTCGAGCCACCGCACGTCTGGCAGACGTGGCTGCCGGAGAAGCACCGCGCGCGGGGCCCGCGGGTCGAGCGAAAGCGGTGGGGCCCGTTCGAGCACCACCCCGGCGCGAAGTACACCAACGTCGAGGACCCGAACGGCGACTGGGGCGACGCCTGGATCTACGAGGACCGCCTCATCTATGTGAACAAGAAGTTCGTGGCGATCCCCGAAGAAGCCACGCCCGGCGGCGACATCTCGAAGTTCGACCGCACCACCATGACGATGACCGCCGTCACCTACGACGGCATGCGCGACGGCTGCTACGACCGCGACGCGCGGGTGAAGGACTTCGAGCTCAACTGGGTCGACGGCTCACTGCCGTTCCCGACGTTCCCCCGCTTCTGCGGCCAGACGTTCTACGAGGCCAACGACAAGGAGCTCGCCCTCGCCTGCGTGCAGGCCTTCAACGACTGGATGGTCGAGGAGTGGTGCGCGCCGTCGGGCGGGATGAACATCCCGCTGTGCCTGATGCCGCTGTGGGACATCGACCTCGCCGTCGCCGAGATCCAGCGCAACGCGGCGCGCGGCGTGCGCGCGTTCTGCTTCTCCGAGCTGCCGACCCGGCTGAACCTGCCCAGCATCCACACCGGATACTGGGACCCGGTCCTCGCGGTCGCGAACGACACCGGCGTGGCGCTCTGCATGCACATCGGTTCGTCGTCGAGCAACCCGGCCGCGTCGCCCGACGCGCCCGAGGGAGTGGGCGGCACGCTCGCGTTCAACAACTCGATGGCGTCACTCGCCGACTGGCTCTTCTCCGGCAAGCTCATTCAGTTCCCGAAGCTGAAGCTCGCGTACTCCGAGGGCCAGATCGGTTGGATCCCGTACGCGCTCGAGCGGGCCGACACGGTCTGGGACCAGCACGACTCCTGGCAGCACTCGAAGGAGCTGATCCCCGAGCCGCCGTCCACCTACTACTACGGGCGGATCTTCGGCTGCTTCACCGCGGACCGGGTCGGCCTCGCGAACCTCGACGCGGTGGGCGTCGACAACATCTGCTTCGAGACCGACTACCCGCACACCGACACGACGTGGCCCAACTCCAAGTCGTACGTCGAGAAGATGATCGCCGACTCGGGCCTCGACGACGAGACCGCGTACAAGGTCCTGCGGGGCAACGCGATCAGGATGCTCGAGCTCGACCGGGTCTGACGCTCCCACCGATGAGCGCCGAACGATGAGTGGCGGTCTGCTCGACGGTGTCCGGGTGCTCGACGCGAGCATCTGGCGCCCCGGCCCGTACGCCACCCAGCTCCTCGGCGACCTCGGCGCCGAGGTGTGCAAGATCGAACCGCCCGGCGGTGACCCGATGCGCGCCTTCCCCGAGCTGTTCGTGTCGCTGAACGGCGACAAGCGCAGCGTCGTGCTCGACCTGAAGTCCGATGCCGACCGCGCCCGTGCACACGCGCTGGCGGCGGAGGCCGACGTGTTCATCGAGGGGTTCCGGCCCGGGGTCGCCGACCGACTCGGGATCGGGTACGACGCCGTGCGCGCGACCAATCCGGCGATCGTCTACTGCTCGATCTCGGGCTACGGGCAGACCGGGCCGCTCCGCGACGTCCCGGGGCACGACCTGAACTACCAGGCGTACGCCGGTGCGCTCGCGCCCGACGGTGGCGAGCCGCGGGAGTCGGCGCTGCCCGTCGGCGACCTCGCCGGCGGCGCGTTCGCCGCGCTCGCGGTGTGCGCGGCGATCGTCGGTCGGGCACGGACCGGCGAGGGCGAACGCATCGACGTCTCGATGACCGACGTGCTCGCGACGTGGACCGGCGCGGCGACGCCGGTGATGGCCGGCGCCGAGGACCGCGTGGCCGGGCTCCCGACGTACGGCACGTTCGCGACGGCCGACGGCCGCCACCTCACGCTCGGCGTGATCACCGAGCAGCACTTCTGGGAGGCGGTGTGCGACGGGCTGGGGCTCGCCGACCTGCGCGAGGTCGGCCTGTTCGACCGCATCGACCGGTCGGAAGAGGTGCGGGTCCGCGTCGCCGACGCGATCGCGGCGCGTCCCCTCGCCGACCTGCTGGCGTCGCTCGACGGCGCGCCTGCAGCGCCGGCACTGAGCCGCGGCGAGATGCTCGAGCAGCCCCAGCTCGTCCACCGTGGGCTGGTCGGCGGGACGACGCCCGAGGGGTTCGCCCGCATGGGCTACCCCGTGCTGTTCGGCGTGCACCCCGCGCGGGTCCCGGGCCGCGCCCCCGAGCCCGGCGAGCACCAAGACGCCGGTTTCCTCCCCCGCCCCCCAACCCCTTGATGCGTCCCTCACCCGCCTCTGGCGGGGTGAGGGACGCACGTCCGAGAACTCGGGGCGCGGCTCCGGTCTACGAGGCGGAGTCGCCGTCCGACGACAGGTCGGCGAGCGTCACCCGCACCGTCACGGACTCGCCGTCGCGCTCGTACGTGATCGTGATCTCGTCGCCGGCCTCGTGGGAACGGACGGTCGCCACGACGTCCTGCGGACCGGAGACGGCCTCGCCGTTGACCTCGGTGATGACGTCGCCGACCTCGATGCCCGCATCGTCGGCCGGGCTGCCGCTCGCGACGCGCACGACCGCGGCACCGCCGTCGGCCTGCTCGACCGCGACCCCGAGGAGCTGGCGCCCCTGAGGTGCCTGTGGCGCGTCGGGGACGTCGGGCAGGTTCGGCACACCAGGGGCCGACGGGACGTCGCGGGGCTCGAGCGGACGCTCCGACTGCTCGCTGCGCTGGTCGTCGTCGTCGGCCGACTCCCGTCCGAGCCAGAAGCCACCG
>JBKJJI010000239.1:0-4613 GCA_046598115.1 Acidimicrobiia bacterium
GGCCGGGGAGCTGACCCGCCGAGAAGTAGAAGCTCATCCGCTTCCCCGTCTCCCACGCGAAGAACACCTCGGAGGTCGTGCCGGTGTTGCCCAAGATGTCGCGCGTGGTGCCGACACCGAACGGACGCGGTGACGTCCAGACGACCTCGTCGACGGGGACGAGCCAGACGGGCCACGCATCGGCGTCTTCGAGGCTCGCGAACGTCGCCGCAGCGCTCGCGGGGATCGCCTGGCGCAGTGTCACGCGCACCGGGGCGATGTCGAGGAACGTCGCATCGACGGCGCGATACGTGCGGACCTTCGGCATCGGATCGCTGGAGGGTGTGACGTCAGTCGGTCGCGTCCGCGGCGCGCACCTTCGAGTGGCGGATGTCCTTCCATGCCACCATGCGGCCGGCGTCCTCGTCCCAGAGCTTGAGGCGCGTCGCCTTCAGGCCGTCCAAGAGGGAGAGCGTCCGCGACCTGTGGAAGATCTCTTCCTGGTCGTGTGCACGCTGGAGGTTGTAGTTCGGGATCTTCGCGCTGAGGTGGTGGACGTGGTGCAGGCCGATGTTGCCAGTGAAGAACTGCAGGATCTTCGGCAACTTCAGGTAGGAGCTCCCGAGCAGGGCGGCATCCTGGTACGACCAGTCGGGCGTGCGCCGCCAGTAGACGTCGTCGAACTGGTGCTGCACGTAGAAGAGCCAGATCCCGGCGCCACCGGAGAGGAAGATGAACGGCGCCTCGACGAGCAGGAACTCACGCCAGCCGATCAGCAGGCACAGTCCGGTGATCACGGCCGCAAGTGCGAGGTTCGTCCCCCACACGCTGCGCCGGAGGCGGGGCTTCGCAGCACACGCCCAGCGCGGTTCGAGCACCATCGCGTAGATCGGGCCGAGACCGAACATCACCGCCGGGTTGCGATACAGCCGGTAGGCGACCCGGGTCGGCAAGGACCAGGATCGGTACTCCGACACCGTGTAGGTCGGCACGTCGCCGATGAAGCGGCGATCGAGGTCGCCCGCGGTCGCGTGATGCATCGCGTGCTCGTAGCGCCAACGCCCGAACGGCGTGAACACCAGCCACCCGAGCACGGTTCCGAGCCATGCGTTCGCTCGCTTCCCGCGGAGCAGGGAGCCGTGCGTGCAGTCGTGGAACAGGATGTACGTGCGGAGCAGGAACCCTGCAGCCGGGATCGCCAACGCCAGCGTGATGAGGTACGACACGTCGAGCGCCAAGTACATGAGCACCCAGAGGCCGATGAACGGGACGACCGACGTCGCGAGCGAGAGGAGTGCGCGCCCGAGATGGGGACGGGCATAGGGACCGACGATCTGTTGCCAGGACTGCTCCTGGTCGAGATCGTCGGTGGTGAACGTCGGGTCGAACGATGGGTTTGCAGTCGTGGAGGTCAATGGCTTCACCCAGGAGAATGCGCACACACGATGATTGGATTGCGCGAGGACGCAAGCCTAACCGCAAACCGTCCACGAACACTCGGCGTCGACCGCCCGAGCCCTCATCGAACGCGCGGCTGTGAGCCCACTCCGAGTGGTGCTCGCACCCCGGCGCCCTGGTCGGCCGGACCCGCGTCCGACGCGTAGATTGCCGAACGTGCCCATTCGCATCATCGTCGCCGAGGACAACTTCCTGGTCCGTGAGGGTGTCGTTCGGCTGCTCGCGGGTGAGTCGGACCTCGAGGTGGTGGCGGCATGCGGCGATTACACCGCCCTGCTCGCCGCAGCCGACGAACACCGGCCCGACGTCGTCATCACCGACATCCGTATGCCTCCGACCGGCACCGACGAAGGGGTCCGAGCCGCGAACGAACTACGGGAGCGCCACCCCGCGATCGGGGTCGTGGTCCTGAGCCAGTACGTCGAGCCCGCCTATGCGCTCGCACTCCTCGAGCACGGCTCGGATCGCCGCGCCTACCTCCTGAAGGAGCGGGTCTCCGACGTCGACCAGCTCCTGCGGGCCATCCACGAGGTCGTGGCCGGTGGCTCGGTGATCGACCCCCGGGTGGTCGAGACGCTGGTCGAGGCGAGGAGCCGTCGACGCGACTCCCCGCTCGACCGGCTCACTCCCCGCGAGCGCGAGGTCCTGAGCGAGATGGCGCAAGGCGCGAACAACGCCGGGGTGGCAGCCGTCCTAGGGCTCTCCGAGCGGGCCGTGGAGAAGCACATCAACTCGCTGTTCTCCAAGCTCGGACTGTCGGAGGAGCCCGACGTCCACCGCCGGGTGAAGGCCGTCCTCGTGTTCTTGGCGGACGTCAGCCCATAGGGCGAAGCGAGGCGGGGCGAGGCGGGGCGAGACGGGGCGGGCCGGCCCCGGGGGTGGTGGCATCCCCCGCCCGGCGCATGGCCCCACCCTGGGCCGATCCCCGATCGGGCGCGAGACTGCGTCGATGTCCGGCGAGACCACTGTCTCCGTGCTGATCGTGGATGATCAGGCCCCCTTTCGTCGCGCCGCGCGCGCCGTCGTGGTCGTCACGCACGGTTTCGAGGTCGTCGGCGAGGCCGAGACCGGCGAAGCGGCCGTCGAGCTCGCCGACGCGCTGCGCCCAGGGCTCGTCCTGATGGACATCAACATGCCGGGCATCAACGGCATCGAGGCGACACGCCAGATCACGCGCCTCCACCCGGAGGTGGCGGTGATCCTCCTCTCGACGTATCAGGAGTCCGACCTCCCCGCCGACGCCCGCGACTGCGGTGCGATCGGCTACGTCAACAAGGAAGAGTTCGGCCCCGACGTCGTCGAGGCCCTCTGGGCCAAGCACTCGGCGGCGTAGCGGCCGATGGGGCCGGTCTGGGTCCGGTTCCGCGCCGAGGCCCGGACACGCCGGTGGTCCTGGGCGGCGATCGCCGTCCTCGTCGGCCTTTCCGGCGGCCTGGCCATCAGCCTCGCCACGGGCGCTCGGCGTACCGAGACCGCCTACTCCCGCTTCCTGGCCTCCCGGGCTCACAGCGACGTGCTCCTGCTCGAGAGCAACGACTTCTTGCGCGCGCAGGTCGATCTCGACGCGGTCGCCCGGCTCCCCGAGGTCGCCGACGAGGCGCGAGCGCGTGTGCTCATCGTGAGTGGGCGCACAGAGCGGGGACGGCAGTTCACGAGCGGCGAGATCATCCCCAGCGTCAACGCCGACGGACGGCTGGGAACCGCGATCGACCGTTGGAAAGTGCTCGAGGGGCGCCGTGCCGATCCGACCCGCCCGCACGAGGCGGTCGCCGACTTCGAGAGCGCGCGGGCGCTCGAGCTCGAGGTCGGCGACCACATCCGCATCGACCTGATCGCTCCCGATGCGATCGCCGATCTCTTCCCCGGCCTGGTCGCAGGCCTCGAAGATCGGGTCGCGGGTCGAGACCTGCGTCCCGGCCTCGACTTCGCGCTGAAGAACCTTGGCCCGAGTGTCACGCTCCGGGTCGTCGGGATCGTCGTCGACCCCATCGCCTTCCCACCGGTGCCGAGTCAGTTCCTCACGTTCCTGCACATGACGCCTGCCTTTGCCGATCGGTACGGCGCGCAGGCGTACGGGACGACCGGGATGTTCGTGCGCTTGCGCGAGCCGACCCAGGTCGACGCGTTCAAGACATCCGTCGAACGGCTCAACCCGGGGACCTCCGTGGTGTACGCGGTCACGCAATCCGATCACGCCGCGAACGTCGACCGTTCCCTCGGCCTCCAGGCCCTCGCACTCTGGCTCCTTGCGGCACTCGTCACCGCGGCCGGACTGCTCGTGATGTCCCAAGCCGTCGGGCGCGAGAGCGCGCTCGCGTCTGGTGACGACGGCTCGTTGCTCGCGCTCGGCATGACGAGAGCACAGCTCCTCGGCGTCGGGACGCTGCGCGCCGGCGTCATCGGTGTCGCGAGCGCACTCATCTCGCTGGTGCTCGCGGCAGCGCTCTCGCCCGTGTGGCCGATCGGGAACGCCCGCGCCGCGGAGCCGAGTCCGGGCTTCACGATCCATGCGGCCGGGTTCGCGCTGGGTGGGTTCTTCATCATCGTCACGGTCCTCCTCGCCGGATCGGGCTCGGCCTGGTGGGTGGGGCGACGGGCGCGATCGGGAGACGGTTCCGCACGCGACCGCCGCGCCGGCAGACGGCTCCGACGAGTAGTGAATCGTCGTCAGCTCCCGACGAGCGTGGCGCTCGGCGTTCGTATGGCGCTCGATCCCGGGCGCGGCCGCAATGCAGTACCGGTTCGTTCCGCCATGGTCACCGTCGGGGCCACGATGGCAGCGATCGCCATGGGCATGGCCTTCGCCCTGAGCCTGTCGCACCTGGTGGACACCCCGCGGCTCTACGGCTGGAACTGGGACGTCCAGGTGGGCCAGAACGGTCTTCCCGACCTGAGCGACCCGATCGTCTCAGGCCTCGCCGAGAACGACGCCGTCGGCAGCTTCGCGGCCGGCACCATCACCCAGCTCGAGATCGACGGGCTGCGGGTCGACGCCCTCGCCCTCGACCAACTCCAAGGTTCGATCCCCCTCACATTGCTGGCCGGGCGCAAGCCCGTCACCACCGACGAGATCGCCCTGGGTTCCCGGACGCTGCGCTCACTCGACAGAAGGGTCGGCGACACCGTCGAAATTGCCATCGGCGACTCGTCCCAGGAGATGGCGATCGTCGGTGAGG
>JBKJJI010000198.1:0-4291 GCA_046598115.1 Acidimicrobiia bacterium
GTGGATCTCCCGCCGGGGACCGGCGACATCGCGCTGTCGATCGCGCAGTTCCTGCCCCGGGCCGAGGTCGTCGTCGTGACGACCCCGCAACCTGCGGCGCAGAAGGTCGCGCAACGCGCGGCCGCGATGGCGGCGAAGGTCGACCTGACCGTGGTCGGGATCGTCGAGAACATGTCGTGGTTCCGCGGCGACGACGGGACGCGCTACGAGATCTTCGGCGCAGGAGGCGGCGCGGCGCTCGCCGACGGCCTCGGGGTCCCGCTGCTCGGACAGGTGCCGCTCGTCCCCGCGCTCCGCGAGGGTGGCGACACCGGCGTGCCGATCGTGGTCGCCGACCCCGACGACGAGACCGCCGTCGTGTTCCGCTCGATCGCCGAGCGCCTCGACACCGAGCTGAAGCCGCGTCGGCGCTCTCACCCCGACCTTCGCATCGGCTGACGGCCCCACCCCGAGTCACTGGGCCGAGTCACTGGGCCGAGTCACTGGGCCGGGTCGCCCGGCCTGGGTCGCGGGGCGGCGTTGCGGCGCCGTTACTCGATCGAGATCGACCGCACGTAGCCGAGGCGGGGCGACACGACGGCCGACACCGTCTCCCCCTGCGCCCGTTCCCGCCACAGCGACTCGCGGACGCGGAGGGCGCGGATCGCCGCGCGGCTGCCGTCGTCGATCGCCAGGTAGTACCAGTAGTCGGGCTCGTCACCGGACGAGAGCACCTGACGGGTGCGTCGGTCGCGCACGATGATCCCGGCGAGCGAGGTGCTCTGGCGCAGGTCCGGGACGCCTCGGAGGATCACCCACACGGCCCAGGCCAGGACGACCACGGCGGGGATCGCGGCGGCGAGCGCGCCGCGGTCGACCCAGTCCCACGTCTGCTGCGAGATGCCGCCGGGTGGGTCGGTGCCCGCGAGCTGCCGGAGCCCGTACAGCACGACGCCTGCCAACGCGCCCCAGAACGTCGCGACCGCGATTGCGAGGAACGGGTGCTTCCCCCATGCCGGAGGCCAGACGCGGGGGTAGCGCACGGTGACGCGGCGCCACTTGCCGCCGGCGCGACTCCAGGCGCGTCGGTCCTCCTCGGCCCCCATCGGCAGCAGCGCGACCGCAGCCGTCGCCGAGCCGAACGCCGCCGCGTACGCGAAGACCCGGTCCCAGAGGACCACCCCCGCCGGTGGGAGATCGGCCAGTGCGTCGTTCTCTCGCAGGCGCCGAGCGAGGGCCCGCGCGTCCGCGGCCGCGACCTTTCCGGACGGTGTCGGGAGCTGGGCGAGCGATCGACGCAGGCGGACGAGGACCGCCGAGCCGGCGAGCAACGCGGCGAGGGCGCCGCCGCCGACCGCCGCTCCGGCCGGATCGATCGAGCGGGGCTCGCCACCTGCCCAGATGGCGAGTGCCAGGAGCACCGCGACGCTCGTGATCCCGAGACCGAGGACCCGCACGAGCACACTCGGCCACCGGGGCACGGTGAGGCCCCGTCGCTGGGCGTCCGCCGTGATCGCCGCTGCGAAGGCGCGGTGCCAGCGCGCGGACTGTGCCTCGGGTCCGGTGGTGAGCGCCTCGGTCGGGACGACACCGTCGATCGCCTTGCTGCGGAGCTCGTCGAGCACCAGCAGCTCGTAGTCGGTGAGCTCGGTGCCGGGTGCGCCGGCGTCGACCGACGGGATCGGGTGGACCCGGCAGATCGTCCGGCCGGGCTGCACCTCCTCGAGGTCGACGATCCCGCGCGCCGCGAGGTCGAGTAGCACCGCGGGTGCCGACTCGGAGGTGACGACGAACCCGTTGGCGAGCAGTCCGGCGACGCCCGGCGGCTCGGCCGGGACGTCGAGCCCCCCGCGGTCGGTGCCGGCGGCGGAGATCCGCGGCGGTCGCCGGAGGACGACGAGCAGGCCGAGCAGTGCCCACCACCCCACGCCGACGGCTGCCGCGGCGACGGCGAGGGGGAACGAGAAGCCCTCGGTGGCGGCGATGGTCACTGCGCCACCTTGGGCGCGGACCGGCAGGGGAGTCAACGTGGCGGACGGTCGTGGCTTCGGGAGCGCCGGTCGGTGCCGGATAGTGTCGGATAGTGTCGGCACCATGGAAGTGCGGATCGGCGTCATCCACAGCCCCAAGGAGCTCTCGATCGAGGTCGATCGGAAGCCCGACGATGTCAGCGCGGCCGTCAACGACGCGGTCGAGAGCGACGACGGTGTGCTCTGGCTCACCGATGTGAAGGGTCGTCAGATCGGGATCCCGGCATCGCGCATCGCCTACGTCGAGCTCGAGTCCGGCGCCGACGCGAAGCGGGTCGGGTTCGGTCCCGCCTGACGGTGCGCGCGTGACGGCGAGTCCCGGACTGGGCTGGCTCGATCGTCGGCTCCTGTTCTTCACCGGCAAGGGCGGAGTCGGAAAGAGCACCATCGCCGCAGCGACTGCGGTCCACGCGGCCGCGAACGGCAAGCGTGTCCTGCTGGTCGAGGTCGACGACAAGGGGAACGCGGCCGCGCTCTTCGAGCACCCGCCGGTCGGGTTCGACCCCGTCGAGGTGCATCCGGGCGTCCATGCGCTCCAGATGCGGACCGAGGCGTCGCTGCGGGAGTACCTCAAGCAGAACCTGCGCGTCCCCGTCCTCGGTCGCCTCGGACCGATCGCCCACATGCTCGAGTTCGTGGCGAACGCGGCGCCGGGCGTGAAGGAGATCCTCACCATCGGCAAGATCTGCTGGGAGGTCCGCGAGTCGATCGAGGGTCGCGCGAGCTGGGATCTCGTGATCGTCGACGCCGCCGCCACCGGCCACGTCGTCGCGCAGCTCGACTCACCCCGCGCGATCCGGGAGCTGGTCCAGGTGGGACCCGTGCGGAGTCAGACCGAGTGGATGACCGAGCTGCTGGCGGACCCGTCGATCACGGCGCTGAACGTCGTCACGACGCCGGAGGAGATGCCGGTCAACGAGACGATCGAGCTGGTCGCCACCGTCCGGGAGGAGCTCGAGGTGCCGCTCGGTGCCGTCATCGTCAACCGCGTGCTCCCCGAGCCGCTGACGCGCGCCGACGAGCCGGTCTTCGCCGCGCTCCGAGCCCCGTCGGGCATCGACGCGCTGTGCCGGCACGCCGGCGTCGGTGCCGAGGACGTGCTGGCCGCGACCGGCTTGGCCGTCGCGATCCGCAGGTCGCGTGCAGTCCACGTCGCTCGTCTCCGGGAGGCGATCGACCTCCCGATGATCAACGTGCCCTACCTGTTCGTCCGGGACCACGGCCTCCGTGTGACGCGGATGGTGGCCGAGGCGCTCGCCGCCGAGGTGGGTCCGTGACCGAGACGAGTCTCGAGGCGCTGCTCGCCACGAAGGAGATCGTGGTGTTCTGCGGCTCCGGCGGCGTCGGGAAGACGACCGTCGCCGCGGCCGCCGCGCTCGGTGCGGCGAGCCGCTCGGGCTCGAAGGTCCTCGTCCTCACCATCGACCCGGCCCGCAGGCTGGCGAACGCGCTCGGCCTGGACGGCTTGGGCAACGTCGAGCGTCGGGTGCCCGACGACGTGCTGCGCGCCGCCGGCATCGACGTTCGTGGCGAGCTGTACGCCGCGATGCTCGACACGAAGGCGAGCTGGGATGATCTCGTCCTGCGCCATGCCCCCAACGAGGAGACGGCATACCGGATCCTGGAGAACCGGCTGTACCACAACATCACGCGACGGTTCGTCCAGAGCCACGACTACATCGCGATGGAGCGGCTCTACGACCTGCACTCGACCGGTGCCTACGACCTGATCGTCATCGACACGCCCCCGACGAGGAACGCCATCGACTTCCTGGAGGCGCCCCAGCGCATGGCCGAGTTCTTCGGAGGCCGACTCCTGCGGTGGCTCACGATGCCGTACCGCGTCGGAGGCAAGCGAGGGGCGCGGTTCGTGAACTTCGCGAGCCGACCGTTCTTCCAGATGGCCGATCGGATCCTCGGGAGCCAGTTCCTCCAGGACATCGCCGAGTTCTTCCTCAACTTCCAGACCATGTACGACGGCTTCGTCGAACGGGCGCAGGCGGTCGAGCGGCTGCTCCACGACCGCCGGACCTCGTTCGTCGTCGTCACGACCCTCGAGGGCGCGCCGCTGCGAGAGGCCGAGTTCTTCTGCGACGAGCTCACCGAGCGCAAGTTCCACCTCGGGGCGCTCGTCCTCAACAAGACGTTGCCCGACAGCCTGCGGTCGCGCGAGGGACGTGCGTCCGCGAACGCGATCCTCGTCGACCCGGCGGCGTTGGCTGCGCAGCTGCACGATGTCGATGGGCTCGACGACACCGAGTCGGTCGCGCGGGTCCTCAGGA
>JBKJJI010000207.1:0-2631 GCA_046598115.1 Acidimicrobiia bacterium
GTGGCGAATGCCTCGGGGAGGAGGTCGTCGAGCGCGTCGACCCGGGTCGGAGAACGCGGTCGAGAGCACACCGCCTGCCGAGCCTCCGACCCCGGAGTAGATGCCCTCGGACTGGAGCGCCCCGCCGTTGATCGCCGGAAGGAGCACGATCGTCACCGCGACGAACCACGTCAGCGCCAGTGCCGCGGTGACGAGGCCGATGCGTCGGTCGCCCCGCCAGGCGATGACGAGGCCCAAGACGATCACCGCGAGTGCGACGTCTTCTTTCCAGCAGATGGCCAGGAGCGTCCACACCGCGAACCATCGCCACGAGCCTCGGCGTGCGCACAGGTACGCGCAGAGCAGGGGTGTGATGGCGATCACCTCGGGGTGGAACAGCTCCCAGGAGAAGAACTGCAGCGCCGGATGGAGCAGGAACGCCGCGCCCAGGGCAGCCGCCGGCCAGGCCCCGAGCCCGCGGTGGCGCCCCAGCAGGTAGAGCGGCACCGTGCCGAGCGCGAGCACGTTCACCTGCAGGACGTTGAGGAAGTTCGGACCCGCGCCGAGCCACGACGTCGGTGCGAGCAGGTAGTACCCGGGCGAGAAGTGGTGCCCGAAGACCTGCAGCCCACGAACGGTGAGGAAGCCGCGGCCCCGCGCGAGGAGCCAGATCGACTGGTCCTGGATGCCCATGTCGAAGTCGACGTCCCAGAACCCCTCGTGCCGACGAACGACGAGGACGGAGAGCACGACGACCCAGACGAGGGCCGCGGATGCGAGCGCGATGCTCGCGGGCTCGAGGTGCGCAAGGCGGTCACGGACCCGGCCCGGCAGGGAGGTGCCGGTCGCCGTCACCGGCTCATCGTGGCAGACGGGCGCGGGTTCCCGGCGCGGCGCCCATGCGCAGGAACCGGGGGAGGGCGCCGGTAGGCTCAATGACCGTCATGGGTCTCTTCCAGAAAGTCCTGCACGCGGGCGAGGGCCGCAAGCTCAAGCTGCTCGAGTCGCTCGTCCCCGAGGTCAACGCCTTCGCGCCCGAGATGGAGCGGCGCAGCGACGACGAGCTGCGCGCGCTGACGGCGGAGTTCCGGGTGCGGCTCGACCGGGTCGGCGCCGTCGAGACCGAGCGTGAGGCCCGGGTCGACGCGCTCGACGACCTCCTCCCCGAGGCATTCGCCACCGTGCGGGAGGCGGGGAGCCGGACGCTGCGGCAGCGCCACTTCGACGTGCAGCTCATGGGCGGCGCCGCACTGCACTTCGGGTGGGTCGCCGAGATGAAGACCGGCGAGGGCAAGACCCTCGCGGCGACGCTGCCCGCGTACCTCAACGCGCTCGCCGGCTACGGCGTCCACATCGTCACGACCAACGACTACCTGGCCAAGCGCGACGCCGAATGGATGGGCCAGCTCTACCGGTTCCTCGGCATCGAGGTCGGCGTCGTGCTCCCCGACGTCGACGACTGGGACCTCAAGCGCGCCGCGTACGCCGCCGACGTCACCCACGGGACCAACAACGAGTTCGGGTTCGACTACCTCCGCGCCAACATGGCGGGCTCGCGCGAGGAGCAGGCCCAGCGCGGCCACCAGTTCGCGATCATCGACGAGGTGGACTCGATCCTCGTCGACGAGGCGCGCACGCCGCTCATCATCTCCGGCCGCTCCGACGACGCCCAGGAGCTCTACTTCAAGTTCGCTCGCATCGTGAAGGGCCTCCAGCGCGACCGCGACTACGAGGTCGACGAGGCGAAGAAGACGGTCGTCCCCACCGAGGAGGGGATCGGGCGCGTCGAGGAGGCACTCGAGGTCTCGAACCTGTACGAGCACGTCAACCAGAACTTCGTCCACCAGCTCCAGGCCGCCCTGCGCGGGAAGGAGCTGTTCAAGCGCGACGTCGACTACGTGGTCGCCGACGGCGAGGTCAAGATCGTCGACGAGTTCACCGGTCGCATCCTCGAGGGGCGACGCTGGAGCGAAGGCCTGCACCAGGCCGTCGAGGCCAAGGAAGGCGTGCGGATCAAAGAGGAGAACCAGACCCTCGCCACGGTGACCCTCCAGAACTACTTCCGGATGTACGAGAAGCTCTCGGGGATGACGGGCACCGCCGCCACCGAGGCCGGCGAGTTCGCGCATACCTACGGCCTCGAGGTCGTGTCGATCCCGACGAACAAGAACATGGTCCGCCAGGACAACGCCGACTACATCTACAAGTCGGAGGTCGCGAAGTTCGAGGCCGCGGCCGACGACATCCAGGAGCGCTACGAGGTCGGCCAGCCGGTGCTCGTCGGGACGATCTCGGTCGAGAAGTCCGAGCTGCTCGGGCGCCTGCTGGAGAAGCGGGGGATCCCCCACGAGGTGCTCAACGCCAAGAACCACGAGCGTGAGGCGCACATCGTCACGCAGGCAGGGCAGCCGCACGCGGTCACCGTGGCCACGAACATGGCGGGCCGTGGTGTCGACATCCTCCTCGGGGGGAACCCCGAGGGCCTCGCCCAGAACGAGATGCTCGTGGCCGGCACGACACCCGACGCCGACCCGGCGCGCTACGAGCGCCTGCTCGCCGAGGCGAAGGCGCAGTGCAGCGCGCAGGGGGACAAGGTGCGGGAAGTCGGCGGCCTGTACGTGCTGGGCACCGAACGGCACGAGAGCCGCCGGA
>JBKJJI010000211.1:0-3188 GCA_046598115.1 Acidimicrobiia bacterium
GCTCCCAGCCGAGCTCGCCGACGTAGGTGACGCGCAGCGCGAGGCAGGGCGTCGCGCCCACGCTGATCTGCTTCGCCTGCAGGTAGGGGAACGCCTCGTTGTCGAGCGGCGCGTCGGTGACCGCGGCGAGGATGTCGCGCGCCCGCGGCCCCCAGATGCCGAAGCAGGCGTGGGCGGCGGTCGCGTCGTGCACCGCGATGTCGTCGCCCTCGGGGAGGAGCTCCTGCTGCTTGCGGACCCAGCCGAGGTCATGGTTGCCGAACGCGGTGCCGGTGACGATGAAGTAGCGGTCCTCGGCGACGCGGGTGGCGGTGAGGTCGCACTCGATCCCGCCCCGGTCGTTGCAGAGCTGGGTGTAGATCACGCTCCCGACCGGGCGGTCCATCTCGTTGGCGCACACGCGGTTGAGGAAGCGCACCGCGCCGCGTCCGCCGAGCTCCATCTTCGAGAAGCTCGTTTCGTCGAAGAGCACTGCCGTGTCGCGGCACGCCAGCGCCTCGGTCGCGATGGCCGGGCTCCAGTGGTGCCCGGCCCACCCCCGCGGGCGCAGCGCGTCGTCCCCGTTGGCGGCATTGGGCGCGAACCAGTTCGGGCGCTCCCAGCTGCTCTTCTCGCCGAACTCGCAGCCGAGCGCGGCGAGGCGCTCGTAGGCGGGGGAGCGGCGGAGGGGTCGGCCGGCGTGCCGTTCCTCGTTCGGGAAGTGGATGTCGTAGTAGGTCGAGTACACCTCGGTCGCGCGTGCGAGTGCGAAGTCGCGACTGCGGTACTGCGCCCCGAAGCGCCGGATGTCCATCTTCCAGGTGTCGAACGACGGTTCCCCGTCGACGACCCACTCCGCCATCGCCCGGCCGACGCCCCCGGCCCCGGCGATGCCGTGGGCACAGAAACCGGCGGCGACGAAGAGGCCGTGCACCTCACTCTCACCGAGGACGAACTCGTTGTCGGGCGTGAAGCCCTCGGGCCCGTTGATCAGCTGGACGATCTCGACGTCCTCGACCGCGGGGACGCGGACCGTGGCGCTCTCGAACAAGGGAGCGAAGCGATCCCAGTCCTCGGGGAGCAAGCGGTTGTTGAAGTCGGCCGGGATCCCGTGCAGGGACCACGGCGCGGGATCGCGCTCGTAGCCGCCGAACACGAGCCCACCCGACTCTCGGCGGAAGTACACGAGGTTGTCGGGGTCGCGGAGCTGGGGGAGCGACTCGGTCACACCCTCGATCGGCTTCGTGATCACGTACTGATGGGCCATCGGGACGATCGGGACGTTCACGCCGGCGAGCGCGGCGACGTCGGTCGTGTACATGCCGCACGTGAGCACGACCGACGCGGCTTCGATGGTGCCGTGGTCGGTGACGACGGAACGGATGCGCCCGTCTCGCACGACGAGGTCGGTGACCCGCGTGCCGGTCTCGACGCCGACGCCCCGCGCCTTGGCCCCGCCGAGCAGCGCGTAGGTGAGGCCGCTCGGGTCGAGGTAGCCGTCGGTGGGGAGCCAGACGCCGCCGAGAACGCCGGTCGGGTCCATCAGCGGGAACAGCTCCGCGGCCTCCGACGGGCTCACCAGCTCCATCGGCAGGCCGAAGGTCTTGGCCCAGCCGTGCTGGCGGGTGAGCTCCTCCATCCGCTCGGCCGTGGACGCGATCCGCAGCGATCCCACCTCGAGCCACCCCGGCGAGCGGCCGGTCTCGGCCGCTTCCGCCTCGAGGCGCCGGTACACGTCGACGCTGTGCATCATCATGCGGGTCAGCGGGAGCGAGGAGCGGAGCTGGCCGACGAGCCCGGCCGAATGGAACGTGCTGCCGCTCGTGGGCTCGGCCCGCTCGAGCACGACCACGTCGGTGTGGCCCATCTCGGCGAGATGCCACGCGATGCTCGCCCCGCCGACCCCGGCCCCGACGATGACGATCTCGGCGCGGTCGCGCATCACACCCCTTGCTCCGGCTCGGCGGCGGTGTCGAGCAGCGAACGGTACCCGGGCGCGGAGGCGTTCGAGAGCAGCCGGTCGAAGTGCTCGGCGGCGTACCCGGCGTAGTCGAAGTCCATGGTGCTGATGCCCTGCTGGACGACCGCCCACGTGGCCTCGCGCAGGTCGCTCATGACCTTCATCAGCGCCAGACGGGCTGCTCGACGGGGTGTCACGGTGCTGAAGTACGCGCGGAGCAGCGCGGTGTCGGCTTCCTCGTCGAGCGCGTGGTTCACCGAGAAGTTCCCGAGGTCGAAGAAGCGCTCGTTCATGCCCGCATACTCCCAGTCGATCAGCCAGATGCGGTCGGCGTCGGCGTCGCGGAGGAAGTTCGCGTTCAGCAGGTCGTTGTGACAGGGGACCCGAGGCTCGGGCGACGCGTCGAACGCGGCCTCGATCTCCTGGGCACGCTCGAGGGCGACTTCGAATGCGGGCGGCACCGCGACCCCCCGCGCGCGGGCGTTCATCGCGCTCGTCTCGGGGATCCGGAAGCAGTCGAACGCTCCCGGGAGCGCGTCGGTCCCGTGGAAGGTCCTGAGCATCGGAGCGATGCGGGCGAGGAAGTCCGGGTCGCGCATGGCGGCCACGGGGATCGCCTCGCCGGGCACGAACCGGGTGACGAGGTAGCGCTCGGGCTCGAGGAAGGCGATCACGTCGGGTGCGAACCCGAGGGCGGCGGCGCGGGCGTTGGCGATCCGCTCGACGTCCCGGTCGATGCCGAGGAGCTCGGTCTCGGGGCCCGTGAGGCGCAGGACCACGTGCTCCCCCCCGACCTCGACGAGGAGGTTGCGGTTGGTCATGCCGCCCTCGAGCGAGCGGACGACGCGGCCGCGTCCGGCCGAGCCGGGGATCCGGTCGAGGAGGTGCTGGTGATCGTCGGGCGCACGCGTCGTCATGGTCCTGCCGACTGCCGAGGTGTCAGGGGCGCGAACACACGAAGGGCGCGACACCAGGAGGTGCCGCGCCCTTCGCCTGATCCTTGGAGGATGTCAGGTCTTGCCGTGCTTCGCCTCCAGCTTGTCTTCCATCTTGTAGAGGTCGGACGCGGGTGCATCGCCCCGCTCGACCGCGGCGAGCTCGCGCTCGATGGCGATGAGCTCTTCCTCGGTGCCCATGACCTTGGGTCCGGTGAACCAGTTCTTCGCCGAGACGTGCCAGTAGATCCAGATCGCGATGAACAGCCCGATCATGAACGGCCCGGTGAAGTTGAAGTTGTTCACCTTCGCGA
>JBKJJI010000213.1:0-5087 GCA_046598115.1 Acidimicrobiia bacterium
CGCGGCCATCACGACATGGGCGCCGGCACCTGCGAAGGCCCGGGTCGTCGAGAGGCCGAGGCCCCCGTTCGCACCCGTCACCACCGCGGTGCGGCCGGTCAGGTCGGGGATGCTGGCGAAGGTGAACGGCATGGAACGCTCCGTGCGATTCGGCGACGGGACCCACGAAGGGATCGTCCAGCGACCATACTGACGCCCGTGCCGGACGCGACCAACTCGAGGCGACGCACGTTCATGGTGGCCCTCCTCGGCATCGCCACCGTCGCAGGCATCACAGGCCTCCAGATCGTCGACGATGCGCCGTCGCGTGCACCGCTCGAGACCAGCGCCACCACGACGACGACCAGCACGAAGGGGTAGCAGACATGGGTGAGATCGATCGGCGGAAGTTCCTCGGGGGATCGCTGCTCGTCGCGGCCGGTGCGGGGCTCTCGGGCTCACTCGGGCAGCTCCTCGCGCGCAACCTCGCGGGGGCATCGCTCCGTGATCAGCCCGCGACGTCGAAGTACGGACCGCTGATCCCCACGCGCCCGACTGCGGTCGCCGACGGCGTCGACGACGGGATCGAGTGGCTGGCCCTCCCGAAGGGCTTCGAGTACGCGGTGTTCGGTGTCGCCGGCTCGACCATGACCGACGGCAACGTCACGCCGCATGGGCACGACGGCATGGGGTGCTTCAAGGCGAAGAAGGGGCGCGTCCGCCTCGTCCGCAACCACGAGGTGCGCGATGGTGCCGGTACCATCCCGCCGCTCGACGTGGCGACGGCCTACGACGCGCTCGCCGGCGGCGGTACGACGACGCTCGAGATCGCGTTCGACGCCGACGGCATCCCGAGCATCGTGCGCGACTTCGTGAGCCTCAGCGGTACGCACACCAACTGCGCCGGCGGTACGACACCGAAGGGCAGCTGGCTCACCTGCGAGGAGATCAGCGCCGGTCCGCCCGACTTCGGTGCGCCACACGGGTACGTGTTCGAGGTGCCGTCGTCGGCCAACGGTCCGGTGGCGGCGAAGCCGCTCACCGCCCTGGGACGCTTCATCCACGAGGCCGCTGCGACCGACCCTCGGACCGGGATCGTCTACGAGACCGAGGATTCCGGCGACTCGGGCTTCTACCGGTTCGTCCCGACCCGCAAGGGCAGGCTCGACGCCGGGAAGCTCCAGATGCTGAAGGTGAAGGGCACCGACGGCTACGACACCCGTACCGGACAGACCGTCGGGACGGCCCTGCCCGTCGAATGGGTCGACATCACCGAGCCCGACCCGCCTGCTGGTGGCAAGGCCGTCTACGAGGAGGGGATCGCCGGTGGCGGCGCCATCTTCCGCCGCACAGAAGGTTGCATCGTCGACGGTGCGTTCGTGTACTTCACCGCCACCGACGGTGGAGACGCCGGTCACGGCCAGGTCTGGTCGTACCGACCGAAGGGCGCCGACGGCGGAACCCTCACACTGGTCTTCGAGTCGCCCGACCCGGCGACCCTGTCGTTCCCCGACAACATCTCGGTGTCGCCGCGCGGCGGCATCGTCCTCTGCGAAGACACCTCACGAACGCTCGACGGTCGACCGTTCGCCGATCAGTACCTCAAGGGGCTCACGACCGACGGGAGCATCTTCGACTTCGCGCTCAACCTCGTCGACGCGAAGGAGTGGGCCGGCGCGTGCTGGAGCCCCGACGGCGACTACCTCTTCGCGAACACGCTCGCCGATCAGTTCGCCACCGACGTGCAGGCGAGCCGGACGTATGCGATCTGGGGGCCCTGGCGGCGCGGCGAGCTGTAGCCGGGGCTCGGGGCACGTTCAGCCCCCGTTCAGCATCCACGCGCGAGGCTCGGAGCGGCATCGGAGGCCCGAGCGTGCGACTCCTGGTCGTCGAAGACGAGAAGCGCCTGGCCGCGGCGGTGAAGCGCGGCCTGGAGGCCGAAGGCTTCGCCGTCGACGTCGTGCTCGACGGCGCAGAAGGTCTCTGGATGGCCACCGAGCAGGACTACGACGCGCTCGTGCTCGACGTGATGCTGCCGGGCATGAACGGGTATCGGGTGTGCTCGACCCTGCGCGAGCAGGGCGACTGGACCCCGATCCTCATGCTCACGGCCAAGGACGGCGAGTATGACGAGGCCGAGGCCCTCGACTGCGGCGCCGACGACTACCTCACGAAGCCGTTCTCCTACGTCGTACTCGTGGCGCGTCTGCGGGCGCTGCTCCGTCGGGCCGGGCGGGGTGAGCCGCTCACGTTCCGTGCGGGCGACCTCGTGCTCGACGTGGGTCAGCACCGCGTATGGCGGAACGACGAGGAGGTCAGGCTCACGGCACGCGAGTTCGCCGTGCTCGAGTTCCTCGTGAGCCGTGCCGGACAGGTGGTCTCGAAGCGCGACCTGCTCGGGCACGTCTGGGACTTCGGGTTCGACGGCGATCCGAACATCATCGAGGTGTACGTCCGGCGTCTCCGACGCAAGGTCGACGTCCCGTTCGACCGCAAAGCGATCGAGACCGTTCGCGGCGCCGGCTATCGGCTCCGGTCGGATGGCGGGTGACGTGTCCGTGCATCGCGAGCGTGAAGGCGATCCGGTCCGACGCCGAGTGGGCG
Organism: Acidimicrobiia bacterium; assembly: GCA_046598115.1. GTDB lineage: Bacteria > Actinomycetota > Acidimicrobiia > IMCC26256 > PALSA-555 > DASUAO01. The sequence continues at coordinate 2,584 of JBKJJI010000213.1, forward strand.
GTGTGCGCGTTCGCACCACACTCGCGGCGACGCTCGTCGTCGGGCTCGCGCTCGCCGTGGGTGCGGTCCTCCTGGTCACCCAGCAGCGGGAGTCGTTGACCGCCAGCGTCGAGACCGCGGCACGCCTTCGTGCGGGCGACATCGCCCGGCAGCTGGTCCGTGCCGATGTGCCCGAGGCGATCACGGTCCCGCCCGAGAACGAAGGCGTCGCGCAGGTCGTCGACCTCGCGACCGGCGAGGTGGTCGCGTCGAGCGCCAACGTGGTGGGCGAGGCGCGCATCTCTGATCTCGAGGCCCCGGTCGGGCGCACCCGGGCCGAGACGGTCGATCGCCTCCCGGTCGGGGAGGGTGCGTTCCGCGTGGTCGCACGCGGCGTGACGACCGGCGGCTCACGGCTCGTCGTCTACTCGGCCGCCAGCCTCGAGCCAGTCGACGAGAGCGGTTCGACACTCGTGGGGCTGTTGGCGACCTGGCTGCCGGTCCTGCTGCTCGTCGTCGCCGGAGTGACCTGGCTCGTCGTCGGATGGGCGCTCCGCCCGGTGGAGCGGATTCGCATCCAGGTGGCCGGGATCGGCGACCGTGAGCTGGACCGCCGGGTTCCGGAGTCGAGGTCGGGCGACGAGATCGACCGGCTCGCGCGGACGATGAACGGCATGCTCGCCAGGCTCGAGACCGCGGTCGAACGGCAGCGGCGGTTCGTGGCCGACGCGTCCCACGAGCTGCGGAGCCCGCTTGCTGTGATGCGGGCCGCGCTCGAGGTCGATCTCGCGCACCCTGAACAGGCGAACTGGCATCGGACGGAGCGCGACGTGCTCGACGAGACGTTGCGGATGGAAGGATTGGTCGACGACCTCCTCGTCCTCGCACGTTCGGACGCCGGATCGATCGTGGTGCCGGTCCACCCCGTGGATCTCGACGAGATCGTGCTCGAGGAAGCGACGCGTGCACGGGTGGGCACCGACGTGACGATCGACGTCGCGAACGTCTCGGGCGCGCAGACGCGGGGCGACTCCCTGTCATTGCGCCGGGTCGTGCGGAACCTCCTCGAGAACGCCCGCACGCATGCGCGGACGTCGGTGCAGGTCGAGCTCCGGGAGGACGACGGTGCGGTCGTCCTCACGGTCACCGACGACGGCGCCGGCATCGCGCCGGGCGATCGCGACCGCGTCTTCGAGCGCTTCGCGCGCCTCGACGAGGCGCGCGCGCGTGCACGAGGTGGCGTGGGGCTCGGGCTCGCGATCGTTCGCGACGTCGTGGTTACGCACGGCGGTGAGGTGCACATGGCCGATGCCGACCGGGGCGCGCGGTTCGTCGTCACCCTCCCGTCGAGCGGCTGAGGGAGCGTCGCGGTCAGGGGGAAGGCGGGCGCACGCCGAGGCGAACCGGCCTTCTCGGCCGGCCTTCTGCGCCTCGGGCTCGGCGACGAGCGCATCGAGGTCGGGTTTCGCCGACTCGGTGATCGTCATCGAGAAGTACGCCTCGCAAGCGAGCCGTACGAATGCCGCGTGCATACGGCGGCAACCGCGTTGGCGGCGGTCGATCAGCGACTTCCGGCGGAACGAGATCCTGAGGTGGGGCTGGTGCTCAGCAGTACTCGATCGCAGACGCGGTGTCCACGCCCGCGCCGACCGCCTTGCGGACGGCCTGGAGACATCCCTTCACTCCCGCGAGCTCGTCGCGCAGCGCCTCGATCTGGAGCGACACGTCGGTGGGGGTCGAGGGCGATGCGCTCACCGCGAGCAGGCCGACGAGCTGCTGGTCGAGCTGGTCGACGTGGCTGATCACGTTGTCGAGATCGGGTGGCGCGACGACCTCGGGGGCCGGACGTGCGGCCTCGATCAGGGCGGTGTCCGAGCGCTGCCACAGGAGCACGATCGCCGCGATGAGCGAGAGGGCGAGGACCGACGCCGCGATGATCCCGACCCTTCGGGCCCGGGTGCGCTGGCGGTCGTCGAGGCGCTGGTAGTGGCCGACGGGGAGGGCGGTCGCAGGCGCCTCGTCGCCGTCGAGGAACACGTCTTCGCGGAGGTCGTCGACCTCGTCGTAAAGTTCGGTCCGGAGCCGGTCGAGGTCGTGGTCGAGGTCGGCCTTCAGGTCAGCGCGAAGATCGTGACGCAGGTCGTCGCGCAGATCGTCGGCCAGGTCGTCACGGAGGTCGTCGTAGAGGTCGTCGTAGAGGTCGTCGCGCAGGTCGTCGCGCAGCACGACGAACCCGGGGTCGGCGGGGGCGAGCCAGGCGATCGGCTCCGCCAGGGCCGGCGGTATGGGGGGTGCGGCGGGAGCAGCCTCGGGGTGGAGCACGTGGACGACGGCGTCCGGCTCGGGCGGCGGTACGACGCCGGGCGCGCGGGAACCCGCGTCGTCGGGTTCGATGATGCGTGGCTCCGCCATCGCCGTGCCGACCTCCCCGCCCGACTCCATGAGTCGTGGCGCCCAGAGCGCGATAGTAGAACGCTCTCCGTGGTGCGCGCCACTAAGCGTGGTGGGTGTGGGTGCGCACAGCG
>JBKJJI010000220.1:0-7135 GCA_046598115.1 Acidimicrobiia bacterium
CTCGGCCTCGGGATGCTCGAGGTGCTCCACGGGTGCATCGACCTCGTGGCTGAGGTGCACGGCGTCGACGTCGACCTGGCCACCATCCCGCAGGACGACGAGGTGTACGACATGCTCGGTCGGGCCGACTCCATCGGGGTGTTCCAGGTGGAGAGCCGGGCCCAGATGGCCACCCTGCCCCGGCTCAAGCCCCGCACCTTCTACGACCTGGTGGTGGAGGTGGCGCTCATCCGCCCCGGCCCGATCCAGGGCGGCTCGGTGCACCCCTACCTGCGCCGGCGCACCGGGGAGGAGCCCGTCACCTACCCGCACCCGGTGCTCGAGCCGTGCCTGCGCAAGACGCTCGGGGTGCCGCTGTTCCAGGAGCAGCTCATGCAGATCGCGATCGACGCGGCCGGGTTCTCGCCTGGCGAGGCCGACCGGCTGCGTCAGGCGATGGGCTCGAAGCGCTCGAAGGCGCGCATGGCGGTGATGCGCGAGCGGCTCATGGCCGGGATGGCCGAGCGGGGCATCGTCGGCGAGACGGCCGAGGAGATCGCCACCAAGCTCGAGGCGTTCGCGCACTTCGGCTTCCCCGAGAGCCACTCGGTGAGCTTCGCCTACCTCGTGTACTCGAGCGCCTGGGTGAAGTACCACCATCCCGACGCGTTCGCCTGCGCGCTCCTCAACGCACAGCCGATGGGCTTCTACTCCCCGCACACGATCGTGCGCGACGCGATCCGCCACGGGGTGGAGGTGCTCGGACCGTGTGTGCGGGCGTCGCGACGCGACTGCACGTTGGAGGAACGCACGGAGGCCGCGGGTCCGGTCGGTGCACCGCAGCGGGGCTGGCACGCGGCACCGTCGACCCGCGCCATGCGCGTCGGCCTGCGCTACGTGCGCGGGCTGTCGGGTGCGCTGCTCGATCGCATCGACGCGACCCACGAGAGCGATGGCCCTGGAGCCGGCATTCCTGGGGAGGGTGGCCCGTTCGCGGATCTCGAGGATTTCACCCGCCGGACCCACGCACCGGTGGACGCGCTCGAGGCGCTCGCCACCGCCGGTGCGTTCGCGTGCTTCGGTGTCGATCGTCGCGACGCGCTGTGGGCCGCGGGGGCACTCGGGGAGGTCCGCCCCGGTCGTCTCCCCGGCGTGGTCACCGGGGTGGAGGCGCCCCGGCTCCCGGGGATGGACCCGATCGAGGAGACCGCCGCCGACCTGTGGTCCACCGGGCTCTCGGCCGGCGCGCACCCCACCGAGCACGCGCGGGAGCGGCTCGCGGCGCGGGGCGCGGTCACCGCGGCGGCGCTGCGCGACCTCCCGCACCGGGCGATCGTCGAGGTGGGCGGGGTGGTGACGCACCGCCAGCAGCCCGAGACCGCCAACGGGGTGGTGTTCCTCAACCTGGAGGACGAGACGGGCCTCGTGAACGTCATTTGCACGCCCGACGTGTGGAAGCGGTTCCGGGTCGTCGCGCGCACCTCACCGGCGCTGTGTGTGCGCGGCCTGCTCGAACGACACCAGGGGGTCATCAACCTCGTCGCACGCCGCATCGAGGCGCTCGACCTCCGTCCGGCCGCACTGCTGCGCTCCCGCGACTTCCGGTAGTCCTGCTCCTGCTCCCCCTCGATGTGTAGCGTCGGCGCCCGTGGACGCCGCACCCAGCCCGGTCGAACCCATCGCACTCGTTCCCATCGGCGCCGTCGTGGGAGGCCGCACCGAGCCGGTCGACGACGACTGGGACGCCGTCGAGGCGACCATCGTCCTCGATCTCGAGCACCTCGACGCCGACGCGACCGCAGGGCTCGACGCCTTCTCGCACCTCGACGTGGTGTTCGCGTTCCACCGCGTGCCCGACGACGAGATCGAGCGCGGTGCACGTCGACCCCGGGGCCGGGAGGACTGGCCGCTCGTCGGGATCCTCGCCCAGCGGGGCAAGGGACGGCCCAACCGGATCGGCGTGAGCACGTGTCACCTCGTCCGCGTCGAGGGGCTCGTCCTGCATGTTCGGGGGCTCGACGCGATCGACGGGTCGCCGGTGCTCGACGTGAAGGCGCACTTCGAGGAGATGGGCCCACGCGGCGCGGTACGTCAGCCGGCATGGAGCCGCGAGATCATGCGCGAGTACTGGTCCCGGCCCTGACGCTCGCGCACCTCTCGCGGTGGGGGATGCCGATCGTCCGGTGCCTGCAGTGTCTGCCGGGTACCCTGGTCGGGACACATGGAGCCAGAAGCGATGAACGAGCCTCCGAGTAGCGAGCAATGCCGCGCCGCCACCGCGTCCTGCGGCGGTTCCGCGCGCTCCTCCGCGCGGAACCGACCGATGTCCGGGCTGGCTTCGTCGCGCATCTTCTCGCCACCGCGACCGGGCTGCTCGCGGGGCTGATCCTCGGCTCCATCACCGGGACGCTCGGCGAGCTCCCGGGGCTGCTCGTCCTCGTCCCGGCTGCGGTCGGCCTGCGGGGCAACGTCTTCGGGGCGCTCGGTAGCCGCCTCGGCACGCTCGTCGCCACCGGGAGCTTCCAGCTCTCCCGGCGACGCGACACCGAGGTCGGCCAGAACCTCGCCGCATCGGTCGCACTCTCACTCGGGCTCTCGCTGCTGCTCGCCGTCGTCGCGAAAGTGGTCGCGGAGTCGTTCGGTGTCCGGTCGACGATCGGGGTGGGGGATCTCGTCGTCGTCTCCGTCGTCGGCGCGATCATCCCGACGGTCGTGGTGATGGCGATCACCGTGGGCGTCGCGGCTGCCGGTGTGCGCCGCGAGTGGGACGTCGACAACGTGAGCGTCCCCGTCGTGACCGCAGCCGGCGACGTGGTGACGCTCCCGAGCCTGTTCCTGGCGACGTTCCTCGTGCGCGACATCGCTGACTGGGTCCCCGCCCTGGTCGCGGTGGTGTGCGTCGTCGGCGCCGGGAGCGGGCTCATCGCGGCGCTGCGCACGCAGCTGCCGGTGCTGCGGCGCATCGCGGCGGAGTCGATCCCGTTCCTGCTCGTGGCCGGGATCGTGAGCACACTGGCCGGCATCACGATCCAGTCGCGCCTCGATACCTTCGATCGGTACCCCGCGCTGCTCATGATCATCCCCCCGCTGCTGTCGCTCTCGGGGTCCCTCGCCGGGATCCTCTCGGCACGGGTGGCCACGAAGCTGCACCTCGGCATCGTCACCCCTTCGCGCGCGACCTCGTGGTCGTCGCTGCGCAGGGTCGCCGACGATGTCACGCTCGTGTTCGCGGTCGCGGTTCCCATCTTCCTCGTGCTCGGCCTCGCCGCCGACCTGCTCGCGGCGATCACGGGCCTCGTGAGTCCCGGTGTCCCCGAGATGATCGGCCTCGTGCTGCTGGCGGGTGTCGTCGCGACCGCGCTCGCGTGCGTCGTGGCGTATGCGGCCGCGCTGGCGACCTACCGCCTCGGGTGGGACCCCGACAACAACGGCGTCCCGCTCGTGTCGTCGGCGTCGGACTTCCTCGGGGCAGCCTCGTTGATGGTCTGCCTGGGTATCCTGGGCTTCTCGTGATGGGGCTTCTCGTGATGGCATCTCTCCTGGCGGCATCTCTCCCGAAGGCACCGCTCCCGACCGGGCCGATGCGCTGATGGCCGACAAGGCTCCCCGCAATCTCAAGGCGATGTTGTCGGAGGCGAAGGACACCTCCGAGCTGATGGTCGACCTCGCCTACGCCGCGCTGTTCTTCGACGACGAGCACATGGCGTCGGAGGTCCAAGAGCTCGAGGAGCGCCAGAGCGATCTCGTGCACGAGATGCGCGAGGTCTGCGTGCTCGCTGCCCGGGCTCCGCGCGAGGCGGAGCAGATGTCGAGCGTCCTGCATGTCGTGTCGGCGATCGAGCGGATGGCGAACGCCGCCGTGGCGATCTCGCGCATCGTGACGCACCGTCTCGGCATCCCGGCGTCGCTCATCGCCGACCTGGCCGCCGCCGAGGAGGTCTCGCACCGGGTCCGGGTCCGGGCCGAGTCGGCGCTGGCGCACCGGTCGCTGGCCGAGGTCGAGCTCCCCGTCGAGGTCGGGATGCGCATCGTGGCGATCCGCCGCACCAAGGACTGGATCATCGACCCCGACGGCGACGAGACGATCCTGCCCGACGACGTCCTCATCCTCCGTGGACCTGCCGAAGGCATCGGCGAGCTGCGCGAGCTGGCCAACGCCCCCGAGTGGCGACCGCCCACCGTCGTCGAGGATCCGGCGATCACCGATTTGGACCGTGCCGTCGACGTGCTCGTGGAGATGAAGAACATCTCTGAGGTGGCAATCGGGCTGGCGTACTCGGCGCTGCTCTTCAACGACCAGAGCCTCGCCGCCGAGGTCAACCACCTCGAGGACCGGCTCGACGAGATGCGGGAGCGGCTCGAGGTCTGGGTGCTGCGCTCGGCGGCCGACGAGGTCGATCCGTCGCCGCTGCGCGGTCTGCTGCACCTCGGTGCCGCCGCCGAGGAGCTCGGCGACGCGGCGCAGCAGATGGTCTGGCTCGTCGAGGAGCAGGAGGAGATGCACCCGATCCTGCGGGTCGCGCTCGGCGAGTCCGACGAGATCATCGCCAGGATCCCGATCGCAGCAGGGTCCGCGCTCGACGGCGTCGCCCTGGCGCAGGCGCGGATCGAGGTCGAGACGGGCTTCTACCTGCTCGCGATCCGACGCGCCGGTCGCTACGTCTACCGGCCACGGGGACACAGCCGGCTGCTCGCAGGCGACGAGCTGATCGCGAGTGGTCCCGACGAGGGCCAGGCGCTGCTCGCCGAGCGGTGCGGGTACCGCGTCCTCGAGGACGAGGACACGGGCGAGATCGAGCTCGTCCCCTCCACCTGAGTCCGGCCACCTGGGCTCGGTGACCCAGGTGCCGCGACCTGGAGGCGCGCGCACGCGCGCGGGGTGTCGCGCCCGCCTCGGCTACCTTGCCCCTCGTGGCCGACCCAGTGCTGACCCCGGTCATCGGGCTGACCGCGGCCGAGGTCGCGGAACGGGTCGCACGCGGTGCGACCAACGATGCGGGCGACCGCACGAGTCGCACCTACGTCGAGATCTTCCGTGCCAACGTCTTCACCCGCTTCAACGCGATCCTCGGTGTGATGCTCGCCGTGATCCTCACGGTGGGCCAGATCCAGGACGCGACCTTCGGGGTGATCCTCGTCGCGAACGCGCTCATCGGGATCGTGCAGGAGGTCCGGGCCAAGCGGACGCTCGACCACCTCGCGGTGCTGAACGCCCCGCGCGCACGGGTCGTCCGCGACGGGGAGATCCACGACGTCGCGGTCGAGGAGGTCGTGCTCGACGACCTCCTCGACCTCCGCACCGGCGACCAGGTCCCGGCCGATGCCGTGGTCCGGACGTCGGTGGGGCTCGAGATCGACGAGTCGCTCCTCACGGGCGAGGCCGATCCCGTCCACAAGGAGGTCGGCGCCGAGGCGATGTCCGGGAGCTTCGTCGTGGCGGGATCCGGGGTCGTGCAGGCGACCGCCGTGGGTGCCGACGCGTACGCGCGCAAGCTCGCTGCTGAGGCGCGCCGCTTCACGTTGGTGCAGTCGGAGCTCGTCGCGGGTACGAACACGCTGCTGCGCTGGATCCAGTTCGCGCTGTTCCCGGTCTCGGGCCTCCTGCTCTGGCGTCAGCTCCAGAGCCACGACGTCGACGAGGCACTGGTGGGCGTGGTCGCAGGCGTGGTCGGCATGGTGCCCGAGGGGCTCGTGCTGCTCACCAGCCTCGCGTTCGGGATCGCGACGGTGACGCTCGCCCGGCGCAACGTCCTGGTCCAGGAGCTCCCTGCGGTCGAGGGGCTCGCACGCGTCGACGTGGTGTGCCTCGACAAGACCGGGACGCTCACCGAGGGCGAAGTGGCGTTCGATGATCTCGAGCTCGTTGCCACGCCGGGCGGGGGAGCCGGACAGGGTCCCGACCTCGACCGGGACGAGGTCCGTCGTGCCCTCGGTGCGCTCGCCGACGACGAGAACCGCAATGCGACGCTCGCCGCGATCGGCCTCAAGTGCCCGTCGCCCGGCTGGCAGCGCCGGGACTCGGTCCCGTTCTCGTCGGCACGCAAGTGGAGTGCCGCGCAGTTCGACGATCACGGCGCATGGGTCGTCGGTGCACCGGAGATGGTGCTGGCCGATCACCCCGACGACCCGAGCCGCCTGCGGGCCGACGAGCTCGCGAGCGAGGGACGCCGTGTCCTGCTCCTCGGTCGTACCGACGAGGACCTCTCCGGCGAGTCGTTGCCCAGCCGGCTCGTCCCCGTCGCGCTCGTCCTCCTCGAGGAGAAGATTCGCCCCGACGCCGCCGACACCTTGCGGTACTTCGAGGAGCAGGGGGTCGCCCTCAAGATCATCTCGGGCGACAACCCCCGAACCGTCGGGGCGGTGGCGCGACGCGTCGGTCTCGCCGGTGGCGATCACCCGATCGATGCGCGTGACCTGCCCGACGACCAGGACGCGCTCGCCGACGTGCTGGAGGAGCGATGCGTCTTCGGCCGGGTCACGCCACAGCAGAAGCGGGCGATGGTCGGCGCGCTCCAGTCGCGCGGTCACGTCGTGGCGATGACGGGCGACGGGGTCAACGACGTCCTCGCGCTCAAGGACGCCGACATCGGCGTCGCCATGGGATCCGGCGCCGCCGCGACGCGCGCCGTCGCGCAGCTCGTCCTGCTCGACGGGAAGTTCTCGACGATGCCTGGTGTCGTCGCGGAGGGTCGCCGCGTCATCGCGAACATCGAGCGGTCGGCGAACCTGTTCGTGACCAAGACGGTGTACGCGGTGCTGATCGCCGTCGTCGTGGTGATCCTCGGGTGGCGCTACCCGTTCCTCCCGCGGCACCTCACGATCGTTAGCACGTTCACGATCGGGATTCCTGGATTCATCCTCGCCCTCGCACCGAACGCGCGGCGCTACATCCCCGGCTTCCTCGAACGGGTCATGCGGTTCTGCGTGCCCGCCGGCATCGTCGCGGGTACCGCGGCGCTCGCGACCTACGGAGTGGCCCGGTTCGAGGAGGGTGTCCCGCTCCGGGAAGCGCGCACCACGGCGACACTCGTGCTCGTGGCCGTCGGTCTGTGGGTCCTCGTCCTGCTCGCGCGCCCGTTCAACTGGTGGAAGGGCGTCCTCGTCGCGGCGATGGCGGGGAGCGTCGCGCTCGTCCTCGTGATCGTCCCGCTGCGCG
>JBKJJI010000231.1:0-6724 GCA_046598115.1 Acidimicrobiia bacterium
AGCTCGTGGAAGACGATGGTGTCGTCGATCCGGTTCAGGAACTCGGGGCGGAAGTGCTGCTTGAGCGCCTCGGCCACCTTCTCCTTCATCTTCTCGTACGTCACCGCCTCGCTCGACTTCTGGAAGCCGATGGAGGCCTTCCGCAGATCCGCGGTGCCCAGGTTCGACGTCATGATGATCACGGTGTTCTTGAAGTCCACCGTGCGGCCCTGGGCGTCGGTGAGCCGCCCGTCCTCCAGGATCTGGAGCAGAGCGTTGAAGACGTCGGGGTGGGCCTTCTCGATCTCGTCGAACAGCACCACGGAGAACGGCTTACGGCGGACGGCCTCGGTGAGCTGGCCGCCCTCCTCGTAGCCCACGTACCCGGGAGGCGAGCCCACCAGGCGGGAGACGGTGTGCTTCTCCATGTACTCGGACATGTCGAGCTGGATCAGGTGGCTTTCGTCGCCGAACAGGAACTCGGCCAGGGTCTTGGCCAACTCGGTCTTCCCGACGCCGGACGGGCCCAGGAAGATGAACGATCCCGACGGGCGCTTGGGGTCCTTGAGCCCGGCGCGCGTCCGGCGGATCGCCTGCGACACCGCCTTGATCGCCGGCTCCTGGCCGACGATGCGCTTGTGCAGCTCGTCCTCCATGCGGAGGAGCTTGGCCGTCTCCTCCTCGGTGAGCTTGTAGACGGGGATGCCCGTCCACATCGCGAGCACCTCGGCGATGGACTCCTCGGTGACCTCGTTGAAGAGGTCGACACCCTCGCTGCGCGCGTCGGACTCCTTCGCTGTGCGCTGCTCGAGCAGCTCCTTCTCGCGGTCGCGCAAGCTGGCGGCCTGCTCGAACTGCTGCCCCTCGATGGCGGCTTCCTTCTCGGAGCGGACCTTGGCGATCTCGTCCTCGAGCTCACGGAAGTCGGGCGGGGCCTGCATGCGACGCATGCGCAGGCGCGAGCCGGCCTCGTCGATCAGGTCGATCGCCTTGTCGGGGAGATGGCGGTCCGAGATGTAGCGGTCGGCGAGGTTCGCGGCCGCGACGAGCGCCTGGTCGGTGATCGTGACGCGGTGGTGCGCCTCGTAGCGGTCGCGCAGCCCCTTGAGGATCTCGATCGTGTGGGGGACCGACGGCTCCTCGACCTTGATCGGCTGGAAGCGACGTTCGAGCGCAGCGTCCTTCTCGAGGTGCTTGCGGTACTCGTCGAGTGTGGTGGCCCCGATCGTCTGGAGCTCCCCGCGTGCGAGCATCGGCTTGAGGATGCTCGCGGCATCGATCGCGCCCTCGGCCGCACCGGCACCCACGAGGGTGTGCAGTTCGTCGATGAAGAGGATGATGTCGCCGCGGGTGCGGATCTCCTTGAGCACCTTCTTAGGCGCTCCTCGAAGTCGCCGCGGTAGCGGGACCCGGCGACGAGTGCGCCGAGGTCGAGCGTGTAGAGCTGTTTGCCGTCGAGCGTCTCGGGGACGTTGCCGGTGACGATGTCGGAGGCGAGGCCCTCGACGATCGCGGTCTTGCCGACCCCGGGCTCACCGATCAGGACGGGGTTGTTCTTGGTGCGGCGCGACAGCACCTGCATGACGCGCTCGATCTCCTTCTCGCGCCCGATCACGGGGTCGAGCTTCTTGTCGCGCGCGAGCTGGGTGAGGTTGCGACCGAACTGGTCGAGGACGAGCGAGCCCGACGGCTGGGCCTCGCCACCCGAACCGCTGCCGGCGGCGGCACCTTCCTTGGCACCGGCGTAGCCGGAGAGGAGCTGGATGACCTGCTGGCGCACGCGGGAGAGGTCGGCGCCGAGCTTCACGAGCACCTGGGCGGCGACGCCCTCGCCCTCGCGGATGAGCCCGAGCAGGATGTGCTCGGTCCCGATGTAATTGTGGCCCAGCTGGAGCGCCTCGCGCAGCGAGAGCTCGAGCACCTTCTTCGCCCGCGGCGTGAAGGGGATGTGCCCCGACGGGGCCTGGCCGCCGTGACCGATGATCTCCTCGACCTGGGCGCGCACGGCTTCGAGCGAGATGCCCAGCGACTCGAGCGCCTTCGCGGCGACACCCTCGCCCTCGTGGATGAGCCCGAGCAGGATGTGCTCGGTCCCGATGTAGTTGTGGTTGAGCAGGCGCGCCTCTTCCTGCGCCAGCACCACCACTCGGCGGGCTCGGTCGGTGAAGCGTTCGAACACGTGTCTCCCTCTCCGATGAGGTGTCGCTCGTCAGGCCGTGGTCGCGGGGTTCGCGAGCGCACGGTGTCTCGGATCGACTCCTTGAGTGTAGAAGGTCGGGTGCACGATCTCCTCGGCACGTCGGAACGGGACCGACGGACGAGTATCGGCAGCGAACGGGGGTCGCCAAAGCACCATCGTCGGTACCAGCACCGGGAGTGGCGCGTTTCTTCCCGCATCCGCCCGGTGTCGCCACGGAGAGCGTCAGCGCCGACGCTCGGGCCCGGCTTGGAGTCGCGCCGCGGTGCGCCGTAGCGTGGGCGCATGACGTCGGCCGAGACCCTGGGCCTCGCGCCGCTCGTCGGCGACCTGGAGCGAGTCGAGTCCCGCCTCCTCGCGTCCGTCCGCCACGACGACCGCTTCCTCGCCGAGGTGGGCGCGCACCTCATCACCGCCGGCGGGAAGCGCATCCGGCCGACCCTCTCGCTGTGCGCCGCGTACGCGGCCCGCGGTCCCGAGGCGCCGGCGCACGACGACGTCATCACCGGCGCCGCCGCATGCGAGCTCGTGCACCTCGGGTCGTTGCACCACGACGACGTGATCGACGAAGCAGAGACCCGCCGTGGCGTCCCGAGCGTGAACGCGCGTTGGAGCAACATCGTCGCCATCCTCTCCGGCGACTTCCTGCTCGCCCGCGCGTCGTCGTTGGCCGCATCGCTCGGCGCCGACGTCGCCGCCCTGCTCGCCGACACGATCGGCGAGCTGTGTCGGGGACAGGTCCTCGAGCTCCAGCACCTCTTCGACACCGGTCGCTCCGAGGAGGACTACATCTCGGCGATCGAGGGCAAGACGGCCTCGCTGTTCGCCACGTCCTGTCGCATCGGTGGGATGGTCTCCCACGTCGACGAGCCGACGCTCGACGCGCTCACTCGGTACGGGCACCACCTCGGGTTGTGCTTCCAGCTCATCGACGACGTCCTCGACCTCACCGCCGACGAGGCGACCCTCGGGAAGCCGGCCGGGCAGGACCTCATGGAGGGGATCTACACCCTGCCCGTGATCTACGCGCTCGCCGAGGACCCGACGCTCGCCGACTCCCTCGGCGGTCCGCTCGACGCGGGGCGCCGCGACGAGGTCCGTCGCCGTACGGATGCGACCGGCGCGGTCGCCGCGACGCTCGCCGTCGCCCGGGACCACGCGACCAAGGCGAACGAGGCGCTCGCCGGTGCGCACGGGCTCGACGACACCGTGACCGATCGGCTCCGGACGCTCGTCGAGGAGCTCGTCGACCGCGACCGCTGAGCAGCCGGCTCAGCCGGTGCTTCGCACCTCGGCCCGGACGTCCTCGAGAAACCCGAGCACCGCCCGGTTGTACGCGTTCGGCGCCTCCACCATGAGGGCGTGGGCCGCACCGCGCAGCTCGAAGAGCCGCGACGTCGGGATCAGCTCGTGCAGCTCCTCGGCGTCGCCGAGGGGCGTGAGGAGATCCTGGGTCCCGGTGATGACGAACACCGGCACCCGCACGCCCTGGAGCTCGAAGCGAACGTCGTCGCTCGTGTCGAGGATCGCGCGGACCTGCGCGACGAAGTTCTCCGGTGTCGACTGCAGCACGATGCGCGCCATGATGTTGATCCACACCCCGAATCGCCGATGCAGCCGCGGCCCGACGAGCCACCGCAGGCCCTCCTCGGCGAGTGCACCCATCCCGCGGGCGTGCACGGCGACCGCCCACTCCTCCAGCAGCTCGCGACGCCACTCGTGGTGATGGCAGGCAGTGCACGCCAACACCAGCGAGCGCACGCGCTCGGCGTGCTGGACGCCCACCATCTGCGCGATCGCACCACCCATCGAAGCGCCCATCACGTGCGCCTGCTCGACGCCCTCGGCGTCGAGCACCGACACCGCGTCGGCCGCCATCTGCTCGAGTGAGAACGGGTACGGCGCGCCGGCCGAGCCGCCGACACCGCGGTTGTCGACGGCGATGCAGCGGTACCGACGGCGGAACGCCATGCGCTGGAGCACCCAGCCCCGGGAGTCGGCACCGAGGCCCTGGAGCATCAGCAACGGCTCGCCGTCGGTCGGCCCGAAGGTCTCGTACGCGATGGGGACGCCGTCACTCGCGACGGCAACCTTCATTTGGGCGCCTTCATTTGGGCGCCTCGAGCAGGTGCTGGATCGCGGTGCGCACCTGCTCGGAGAGCTCGGCGGCGGCCAGCTGATCGTGCCGCTCGGTCCCCGGCGGAGGGAGCATCGGCTCACCCACGAGCACCTTCCACGGCCGGAGCTGGAGGTTGAGCGGGCCACCGGGACGGATCGCGACGGGGATCACCGGGAAGCCGAGGGTGGCGGCAACGAGCTCCCGCGGTGGCTCGCCGGCACCGGCGCGCAGCCAGGTGTTGCCGAGCGGGGCGCCCGCGAGGTGCCCGGCGCGCAGGAGGGCCGCGACGTCCGCGGGACGGTTGCCGATCGCCCCGAGCTTGCGAGCCATTGGACCGATCGCGGGGAGGTCGGGAGCGCCGACGATGCGGAGCCGACGCCCCAGGGCACGCCGCACAGCGAGACCGAGGACGAACGGCTCGAAGATTCCGAAGCCGCGGTTCGCCACGAGCAGCGCGGGCCCGCGCCGCGGCAGACGCTCCCCGTGCTCCACGTCGATGCGGAGGAGCACCGACGGGATCGGGGCCATCGCGTCCATGAGCGACGGGTCACCGCCGAACTCGTCGACGGCGTACCTGCCGTCGAAGCGGCGACGGAGCGCGGTGAGCGGCGATTCGCGCCCGAGGACGCGATCGGCATCGATGCCGTAGTTCGGGAGCGCGGCGCCGGTACCCGTCATGCGACCTGCCGACGCTCGCCGGCGATCGGCGTCACCGTCGCCCACTCGTAGAGGTCGGCGAGGACGTCCTGGGTGGGCCGGACGAACCCGAGGTCGAGCTCGTCGATCGCGCGGCTGCCGTCGGCCGTGCGGCCGAGGCGCAGGAGCTCGACGATGTGGTCGGGAACGGGCGCACCGAGGAACTCGGCTGCGCGCCGAGCCGCCGACCAGCCGGGACCGAGCACGGGGACGGGGATCCGATTCCCGAACCGGACGGCCTGCCAGGGGCTGGTCGCGCCGGGGCCGACGACGTTGAGTGCGCCGTCGTGACCGCGCAGCAGCGCCTGGACCATGGCGCGCGCGCCGTCGCCCCGGTCGAGCAGCGAGAACGGGGGATCCCCCAGCGCGGGGACCGGGACGGCCGGCAGCCGCAGCAGTCGACCGAGCGGGCTCGGGACGTGCGAGCCCGCGATCACACCGAAGCGCAGAGCGGTGACCATGACGTCGTGGCGGCGCCCGATGCCGGCGGCGACGGCCTCCACGTCCATGCACGAGCGCCCCCACGGGGTCGTGGGCGCCAACGGCGCGTCCTCGTCGGGCATGAGCGGATGCGACCGTCCGCGGCCGTAGACGACGACCCCGGACCGCACCGCGATCCGATCGAGGTTCCCGGCGCGTGCGGCTGCGCCCAACGCATGGACGGCGCAGGCCTCGGTGGCGATCGCCGCCTCGCGCGGACTCATCCGGGAGTCGGGCTCGTAGGAACCGAAGTGGGCGACGGCGTCGGGCGCGAACTCAGTCACGAAGTCGACGAGGCGGTCGCGGTCGCGCGGGTCGATGCGACGGAACACGGATCGGCGCAACCGGCGGCGGGGTGGGACGAAGTCGAACCCGGCGATCTCCTCGACCGTCGACTCGTTCTCGAGGAGCTGGGCGACGCGGGTCCCCAGCTCGCCGCCCATGCCGGTCACCAGTACGCGCATCAGTCGCCCTCGTCGCCTCGCAGGTTCGGCCCGGGCTCCCCCGGGCGCCGCCCTGCGTCCTTGCTACCAGACTCGCCCATCTCGGGACGAAGGTGGGGGAACAGGATGACCTCGCGGATCGAGGAGACCCCGGCGATCAGCATCACCAGGCGGTCGACACCGATCCCGAGGCCCCCACACGGCGGCAGGCCGTACTCCAGAGCCCGGACGTAGTCCTCGTCGACCCCGTGGGCCTCGTCGTCGCCGGCCGCCGCGAGCGCCGCCTGCGCCTCGAACCGGGCTCGCTGGTCGACCGGGTCGTTGAGCTCACTGAACGCGTTCGCGAGCTCGCGGCCGAGGACCACGAGCTCGAAACGCTCCACCAGGGAGGGATCGTCGCGGTGGGTGCGCGCGAGCGGCGAGACCTCCTTGGGGTAGTCGGTGACGAAGACCGGCGCGAGCAGGTTCGGCTCGACGCACTTCTCGTAGAGCTCGAGGACGAGCTTGCCCGGACCCCAGGCGTCCTCATGGGGCACCTCGTGGCGATCGCAGGCAGCGCGCAGGTCGTCGATCGCGTCGTCCGGATGCACCCGCTCACCGGCGTGCTCCTCGATGAGGTCGAGCATCGGGCGTCGCGGCCACGGCGGCGCGAGGTCGACCGTGGTCCCGTCGACGACGACCGTGGTGGAGTCCGACACGACGCGGGCGCACTCGGAGACGAGCGTCTCTGTGAGGTCCATCATGTCGGTGTAGTCGCCGAACGCCTGATACAGCTCCAGCATCGTGAACTCGGGGTTGTGCCGGGTCGAG
>JBKJJI010000255.1:0-6185 GCA_046598115.1 Acidimicrobiia bacterium
GTCGCGAAGCACGACCACACGCGCACCGATTCCGGGTCGCGGCCGGCCTCCTCGGCTGCCGTCTTCACGGCCGTGACGGCCCGCGCGGTGGTCTCGTCGGTGAAGTAGGTGTGCAGCACTACCTCGTCGAAGCAGCGGCCCCCGAGCGCGAGCGACTTGGGCCCGAACGCGACGAGTGCGAGGGGGATGTCGTCGTCGAACGTGGCATCGAGGTGCAGCACCGGCCAGGCGCCCGCAGGGCCGTCGTGCCCCAGGATCACCTCGCCGTGCCACAAGCGACGCACGAGTCCGACGAAGTCCTCCATCTGCGCGGTCGTGATCCGTCCGAACCCGAAGGCGTCCTGCATAGGGGCGATCCCGCGTCCGAGGCCCAGCATGAAGCGGCCGCCGGTGAGCCGATGCATGGTGGTCGCGTGCGCGGCCGTGACCATCGGGTGGCGCAGGTTGTGGTTGGTCGCGGCGGTCGCGATCCGGATGCGGTCGGAGACGGCTCCCGCGGCTCCCGACAGCGTCGCCGACTCCTTGATGTTGAAGCGCTCGGAGATGAACGCTGTCCCGAGGCCCATCTCCTCGCCGTCGCGGACTTCCGCGAGGAGGTCGCGTGGCGAGTCCGGCGCGCCCGCGAGGAGGTAGAACCCGAGTTCGCCGTGCACCGCCGCCGCC
The DNA here is from genome assembly GCA_046598115.1 of Acidimicrobiia bacterium. Classification (GTDB taxonomy): domain Bacteria; phylum Actinomycetota; class Acidimicrobiia; order IMCC26256; family PALSA-555; genus DASUAO01. The sequence goes on from JBKJJI010000255.1 coordinate 664, forward strand.
GTCGTCATACGGCGATCCTGGCACAACCCTCGGCGGACCGATCGTCCGTGAGCACGTTGCCCGACAAGGGATTCCGGGCGGAACCCGAGTGCGGGAGCCCTCCGGCGGGTAGCGTGAAATCGAAGCGTGCAGATACCGTTTCCACCCCGAAATACGTCCTGGAGTCCCACGCGCGCCCCGGAGGAGAACACGCATGCGTTCCTCGGCGAGGATCGCCGGAACCGTCCTGACCGCGATCGGGCTGGTCGGACTGCTTCCGGCGTCGGCGGCGATGGCCGCCCCGATCGACGACCTGCGCGCCCAGGCGGCGACGCTCGAGACCCAGATCGCCGAGACCGGCGCCCGTGTGGCGGCCCTCGGTGAGCAGATGAACGCCGCACAGCTCGCGAACGACTCGGCCCAGGCCAAGATCAGCGACGCCGAGACGCGCATCGCGGCCGCGCGTGCGGAGAGCGCGCGTCTCGTCGGTCTCGTGCGCGATCGCATGGCGTCGATCTACCGGCGCCACGGTCTCGGCCCGACCGCATCGCTCGACTTCTCGAGCGCGACGGACCAGAACATCCGCTCCCAGTACGCCGAGGTCGCGACCCGTCGCGACAACCGGCTGCTCGACCAGCTCGACGCGGCGCGCAAGGACCTCGCGATCCAGCGCTCGGATGCTGATCGGGCCCGTGCGGAGGCACAGACCCAGCGTGACGCGCTCGCGACGACGAAGGCCGAGGCCGACGCAGCGGCCGCCGAGCAGCAGGGCCTGCTCGGTCAGGTCCAGGGCGAGCTCGGCGCCCTGGTGCGCGCCGAGCAGGCCCGGCGCGAGGCGGAGGCAGCCGCGGCCGCGCCGAAGGGCAACGGCAAGGGTTGGACCGGACCGGTTCCGAACCCCGCTGGCGGCGCGTCGGCCGCGGTCGGCTTCGCGCTGGCCCAGGTGGGCAAGTGGTACGAGTACGCGGCGTCGGGTCCCGACACCTATGACTGCTCGGGTCTCACGATGCGGGCGTGGCAGGCCGGGGGGATCTCCATGCCCCACTACTCGGGCGCCCAGGCGAAGATGTTTCCCCCGGTCCCGCTCGACCAGCTCCAGCCCGGCGACCTCATCACCACGAGCAGCTGGTCGGCGCACATCGGGATCTGGGTCGGCGGCGGCTACGTGCACGCGACCCACACCGGCGACGTCATCAAGCACGTCTCCGGCGCAGGTTCGGTGCGGGCCGCGGTCCGTCCCGGCTGATCACCTGATTGGCCTGGCGGTCGCCCGACCGGGCCGTCCGGCTCGATGCCCCGGGGGCGTGATCGGCCATGATGGGGCCATGCCTGACGTGACCCCGAGCGAATCAGACCTCCCTCTCATCATCTCGGTGGACGACCACGTCCTCGAGCCCCGCGAACTCTGGCAGGAACAGCTCCCACCCGCCCAGCGCGCACGCGGCCCGAAGGTCACCCGAGAGCGCGTCCGGCTCGTCTTCGAGGGCGGCCACTACGGGTTCGAGCGCGACGACGAGCACGGCCAATGGTGCGACGTCTGGAACTTTGACGACCTCGTGATGCCCACAGGCCTGCTCCACGCCCCGGCCGGGATCCCGCGCAGTGAGCAGCGCAACGTCCCGGCAGTCTACGAGGACTTCCGCGATGGCACCCACGACAAGGCGTCGCGACTCGCCGACATGACCGAGAACCACGTTGAGGCCGCGATCAATTTCCCGAACATCTTCCCCCGCTTCGCCGGCCAGGGGTTCGCAGAGCGGTCCGACAAGGACCTCGCGCTGGCTTGCCTGCGTATCTACAACGACTGGATGATCGACGAGTGGTGCGGAGGCGAGGCGCGCGGACGACTCATCCCGCTGACGCTCGTCCCCCTCTGGGATCCGCACCTGGCTGTGGAGGAGGTGCATCGGTGCGCCGCGAAGGGCAGCTACGCGATCGCGTTCAGTGAGAACCCGTCGGCGCTCGGCCTGCCCTCCATGTACTCAGGCGACTGGGATGTGCTCTGGCAGGCGTGTGAGGAGACCGAGACGACGGTCTCGATGCACATCGGATCGTCGTCGAAGATGCCATCGACATCGCCCGACGCCCCGCTCGCCACGTCGATGTCGCTCTACGCGCAGAACGCCCAGGGTTCGCTGTGCGACTGGGCGTTCTCGGGAACGTTGGAGCGCTTCAGCGAGATCAAGATCACCTACGCCGAGAGCCAGGTCGGCTGGATGCCGTTCCAGCTCGAGCGCATGGACAGCGTGTGGCGCGACGGCGTCGGGGGCGTCGACCTGCGGATCGCTCCCAGCGAGCAGGTGCGCGGTCGCGTGTTCGGCTGCGTCTTCGACGACCTCCACGGTCTGAAGTGCCGCAACGATGTGGGGCTCGAGCAGATCCTCTTCGAGACCGACTACCCGCACAGCGATGGCACCTACCCGCACTCCCGGAAAATCGCCCGCGAGCTCTTCGCAGCCGCAGGGATGAACGCCGAGGAGTGCCACGCGGTGCTCCGGGGTAACGCCATCGTCGCGTACGGCCTCGATCGCTTCGGTATCCGTCCGTAGCGCCGATCCCCAGCGCGACCGCACATCCAGGAGGCACCACGTGGAGTTCGGGATCTTCCTCAACGGGTACACGCCCGGGCCGGCAGCCCACGACAGCCCGTCCGAGCACGCCGAGCTCATGCGCGAGCTCGAGTACGCACTCGTCGCCGACAAGCACAACTGGAAATACGTCTGGTTCGGTGAGCACCACGGTCTCACCGAGTACAGCCACATGTCGGCTAGCGACGTGCTGATCGGCTACTCAGCGGCGCGTACCGAGCGGATCCATCTCGGCTCCGCGATCTGCTCGCTCTCGCCCCGCAAGGAGCACCCGGTACGTCACGCCGAGCGGGCCGCGATGCTCGACCACATCACCGACCACCGGTTCGAGTTCGGGACGGGACGCGGGGCCGGGAGCCACGAGGTCGCGACGTTCAACATCCTCGACGTGAGCGAGACCAAGGCGGAGTGGAACGAGGTCATCCGCGAGATACCGCGCATGTGGGAGCAGCGTGACTACGACCACCACGGCGAGCACTTCGTGGTACCCACGCCGCACAACATCCTCCCGAAGCCCCACGGCAAGGGTCACCCACCGATCTGGGTCGCCTGTGGCAACCCGGGGACGTTCGCGACGGCCGGCGCGATGGGCATCGGCGCGATCGCCTTCAACTTCGAACCGATCCACAACCTCAAGGGCCGCGTCGAGGCGTACAAGGAGGCGATCCAGTCGCCCACCGACCAGGTGGGCCAGTACAAGAACGACAACGTGATGATGACGAACGCGGTCATCTGCCTCGAGGATCGGGCGCGTGCTCGGGAGATCGCGATGAGCGCCGGTCGCGGCTACCTCGTGACGATGGTGAACATGTACCACGACACGATGCCCAAGTCGCCGGACGCGATCGTGTGGCCCAACCCGCCGGTCGCGCTGCCCTGGACCGAGGAGCTGCTCGACCAGCTCATCGAGGGCGGGTACATGCTGTGTGGCACGCCGGATGAGGTGTGCGAGCAGGTCGTCCGCTACCAGGACGTCGGCTGCGATCAGGTGGTGTTCGGTCTCCCCGCGGAGGGGCTGGAGCACGAGGAGGCGCTCGAGATGCTCGAGGTCTTCGGGAGCAAGGTCATCCCGGAGTTCGACTCGGATCCCGTGCACTCGACCACCCGGTACCGCGAGCAGGCCGTGCCCCGGTACCCGGAGTTCGGGTACCCGGTTCCGGACGTGACGGTCGAGGTCATCCCGACGACGGCCATCCTCCCGCTCGCGTCGAGATAGCTAGCGATCGTTCCGACGTACCAGCTCCGGCGAGAGCTCGTCGACGCGTCGGCAACCGAGCAACGCCATCGTCCGGCGCACGTCGGCATCGAGCAGCGCGAGCACGTGGTCGACGCCGCGCTCACCACCCGCGGCGAGCCCGTAGAGGTACGCGCGACCGGCCATCACCGCCCTCGCTCCGAGCGCGACGGCCTTGACGATGTCGCTGCCGCGGCGGATGCCGCCGTCGCAGATGATCTCCATCCGTCCGCCCACGGCATCGGCGACCGGGGCCACGAGATCGAGTGCGGCCGTCGCGGTGTCGAGCTGGCGGCCGCCGTGGTTCGACAGCGCGATCGCGGCGATCCCCGCGTCCGCGGCGAGCACCGCGTCCTCGACCGACTGGATGCCCTTGAGGACGATGGGGCCGTCCCACACGGACGCGATCCACTCGAGGTCGTGCCACGAGAGGTCGGGATCGAACTGCGCATTGATGTAGTCGGCGAGCGTCACGGGGTCGGTCCCGTCACCGATCGACCCGGCCACCGTTGACACGGCCGACGACTGCGCCACGTTCGCGAACCTGATGGGCTCGGCGCGCACGAAGTCCCAGGTCCACCCGGGGTGGAGCGCACCGTCGAGCAGGGTGCCCAGGCCGATCGTCGGGGGCAGCGCGAACCCGCGACGGACGTCGCGCTCCCTGCGCCCGAACACGGCGGTGTCGACCGTGAGCACCAACGCCTCGTACCGGGCGTCTGCGGCTCGACCGATCATCTCCTTCACGAGGCCGCGGTCGCGCCACACGTAGACCTGAAACCACTTCGGGCCGTCGCTCACGGCGGCGACGTCTTCGATGGAGCGCGTCGCGAGGGTCGAGAGCGTGAACGGGATCCCCGCACGTGCGGCGGCCCGGGCGACCGCCAGCTCGCCGTCGGGATGCGCGATGCGTCCGAACCCGGTGGGGGCGAGCACGAGGGGGATCGGGAGCGGTCGTCCGAGCAGGGTGGTCGATGGATCGAGGTCGCCGACCGGGCGGAGCACTCGCGGTACCAGCTCCGTGGTCCGGAAGGCCGCGACGTTCGCGGCAAGGGTGAGCTCGTCCTCGGCGCCGCCGTCGATGTAGTCGAAGACACCGCCGGGGAGTCGCCGTCGGGCGATGGCACGGAGGTCGCCGACGCTCGCGGCACGCCGCAGCCGGCGAGTGACCGGGTCCCAGGCGATGGGTTCGAACCGGAGGACGGACCGCAGCGTCTCGATCATCCCCTGCACTCGTGCGGCCCACGACGCTGCCATGACACCAGCCTAGAGACGGGCGTCGGGCACCGATCCCCGGAGAGCCCATGCAACGACCCCATGCTGGGATACTGACATCGATGGCCGATCGGGTGGGGTCCAGCACATGACGCTTCGACAGCTACCCGGCTCGTTCGTCGCGACTCGTTCGGAGGTGCAACGGGTCGCCACCCATGTGCTGGCGCGCCGTCGGGCCGACCTGTGCGGGAAGTTCGGCCTGCGGGCGACGCCGGGGGGGATCGGGACGCCCGCCGCCGGGGCCGAGCACGAGGTGGTCCGGATCGCCGGTGCGACGCTCGTCCGCGAGGTCAGTGGAGCCGAGAGTCGGGCGTCGGCCCTCGACCTGACGTCCGCGACCCTCGCCGACGCGGCGGTGCTCGTCGGCGTCGACCTGACCGGTGAGTTCCAGGCCGGACACGACACTCCGCCGGTCGGCGACCCCGTGGCGGTGCTCGCCATCGATCCGG
>JBKJJI010000325.1:0-3401 GCA_046598115.1 Acidimicrobiia bacterium
GGAGACGGAGAAGCCCATGCGCGACAAGCGAATGACGGAGGCCGAGGCAGTCGGCCAGCTCTCGGACGGGATGACCATCGGCATCGGCGGCTGGGGCTCCCGTCGCAAGCCGATGTCGATCCTGCGGGCGATCCTCCGCTCCGACCTCACCGACCTCACGATCGTGAGCTACGGAGGCCCCGACGTCGGGATGCTGTGCGCCGCGGGCAAGGCGCGCAAGGTCATCTACGGCTTCGTGTCCCTCGACTCCATCCCGCTGGAGCCGCACTTCCGCGCCGCCCGCCAGAACGGGACGATCGAAGCGATGGAGCTCGATGAAGGCATGCTCCAGCTCGGCCTGCGTGCCGCCGCGTGGCGCGTCTCGTTCCTTCCCTGCCGCGCCGGGCTCGGCTCGGCGATCCTCGAGGTGAACGCCGAGATGCGCACCGTCACCTCGCCCTACGACGGCCAGGAGCTCGTCGCGATGCCGGCATTGCCGCTCGACGTGGCCCTCCTGCACGCCAACCGGGCCGACGAGCGGGGCAACGCCCAGTACCTCGGGCCCGACTGGTACTTCGACGACCTCTTCGCGATGGCGGCCGAGCGCACCTTCGTATCGTGCGAGCAGGTCCGCCCCGTCGGTGCCCTCGTCGACGAGGGTCCGCTCGAGTCGATCCGGATCAGCCGGATCTACACCGACGGCGTGATCGAGGCGCCGATGGGGGCGCACTTCACCCATTGCGTCCCGGACTACGAACGCGACGAGGTCCTGCAGCGTGAATACGCGGCCACGGCGAAGGATCCGGACGCGTGGGCGGCGTTCCGTGCCAAGTACATTGACGTGCCCGAGACCGACTACCGAGCGCTCGCGACGGCGTCGATCCATGGGGGCGGACGATGAGCGCTCCCACGCTGGCCGATGTGTGTGTCGTCGCGTGCGCGGAGGCCTGGCGCGGCGACGGCGAGATCCTCGCGAGTCCGATCGGCGTGATCCCGACCCTCGGCGCGCGGCTGGCCGCACTCACGTTCGAGCCCGACCTGGTGTACTCCGACGGCGACGCGGTGCAGCTCGGCGCGCCGATGCCGGCGGGCGCGGGCTCCGACGCACCACGCGTCGCCGAGGCGTGGCTGCCGTTCGGGAAGATGTTCGACATCGTCTGGTCGGGCCGGCGGCACGTGATGATGGGGGCGACCCAGGTCGACCGCTTCGGCAACCAGAACATCGCGTGCATCGGCCCGTGGGCGAAGCCCAAGGCACAGCTGCTCGGCGTCCGCGGCGCGCCTGGGAACACGGTGAACAACCCGACGAGCTACTTCGTGCCCCAGCACGGCCCCCGCGTGTTCGTCGAAGCGGTGGATTGCGTGTCGGGTGTCGGGTACGACCGGGCCGCGGCGGCGGGAGCGACCGCGTCGGAGCACCACGAGATCCGTCGCGTCATCTCGAACGTCGGCGTGTTCGACTTCGAGACCCCGGACCATGCGATGCGGCTGCGCTCCGTCCACCCCGGCGTCTCGGTCGACGACGTGGTCGCCGCCACCGGCTTCGCCCTGGTCGTGCCCGACGACGTGCCCGAGACCCGAGCCCCGACCGACGACGACCTCCGGATCCTCGACGAGGTCCTCGATCCCGACGGGCTGCGTCACGCCGAGGTGTCGGCATGAATCGCTCGCCGCAGGATCCCCCGCCGGGGGATCGGCCCGGCTGATGCACCCCGCGCTCCACACCGCGCTGTGCGACCTGTGCGACATCGAGCGCCCGATCGTGCAGACCGGGATGGGATGGGTCGCCGGACCCCGGCTCACCGCCGCGACGTCGAACGCCGGAGGGCTCGGCATCCTCGCCGCGGGGACGATGGACTACGACGAGCTCGTGCGCGCGATCGGCGAGACCAAGGACCGCACGGACCGTTCCTTCGGGGTGAACCTGCGTTCCGACGCCCCTGATGCCGCGGAGCGCTGCGAGCTGCTGATCTCCCAGCGGGTGAAGGTCGCGTCGTTCGCGCTCGCGCCGAAGGAGGCGCTCATCAAGCGGCTCAAGGACGCTGGGGTCGTCGTGATCCCGTCGATCGGCGCCCGACGCCATGCCGAGAAGGTCGCGGCGTGGGGTGTCGACGCGGTGCTCGTGCAGGGCGGTGAGGGCGGCGGCCACACCGGCTCGGTGCCGACGACGCTGCTGCTCCCGCAGGTGGTGGACGCGGTCGACCTCCCGGTGATCGCGGCCGGCGGCTTCTTCGACGGACGCGGGCTCGTCGCCGCGCTCGCATACGGCGCGAGCGGGATCGCCATGGGTACCCGCTTCCTGCTCACGAAGGACAGCACCGTCGGCGACGCGGTGAAGCAGGTGTACCTCGACAAGGCGGTCACCGACACGCTCGTGACCACCCAGGTCGACGGCGTGCCCCATCGCGTGCTGCGCACCGAGTTCACCGAGCGACTCGACCGGGGGAGCGCGGTCACGAGCGTGCCTCGGGCGCTGAGCAACGCGTTGCGGTTCAAGCGGCTCTCGGGGATCTCGTGGGCCGACATGCTGCGGGAAGGGAGGGCGATGCGGAGGTCCCAGGACCTCTCGTGGAGTCAGGTGGTCATGGCCGCCAACACACCGATGCTCCTCAAAGCAGCGATGGTCGACGGCCGTCCCGATCTCGGCGTGATGGCGAGCGGGCAGGTGGTGGGGGTGATCGACGACCTGCCATCGGTCGCCGATCTGCTCGACCGCATCGTCGACGAGGCCGACAAGGTGCTCGAGGGCTTCGCGCGATGACCGACCTCCGGGGCACGTTCGAGCCCGGGTTCGAGCGCGTCGCCGACGCGTTCCTCGCGAACTTCGCCGAGCGCGGCGACGTCGGTGCGGCGTGCTGCATCCACGTCGACGGTCGCCCTGTCGTCGACATCTGGGGTGGTGCGGCCGACGCGGCATCGGACCGGCCCTGGGTCCGCGACACGATCGTGATCGTGTTCTCCTGCACGAAGGGGGTCACCGCGGTCGCGGCGAACCAGCTCGTCGAACGGGGCATGCTCGATCCCGACGCCCCGGTGGCGCAGTACTGGCCCGAGTTCGCCGCGAACGGCAAGGCCGAGATCCCTGTCCGGTGGGCGTTGTCGCACCGCGCCGGCCTCGCGGCGGTCGACGCTCCGCACCTCACGCTCGACGACGTCGCCGCGTGGGACCCGGTGATCGACGCGATCGCTTCGCAGGAGCCCAACTGGGAGCCGGGAACCGCGCACGGGTACCACGCGCGTTCGTACGGGTGGATCGTCGGCGAGATCATCCACCGGATCACGGGGAAGATGCCGGGGCAGTACATCGCGGAGGAGATCGTCGCTCCGCTCGACCTCGACTTCTTCGTCGGGGTACCGGAGTCGGAGGATGCTCGGGTCGCGACGCTGTATCCGGCGCGCTTCGACGATCCGGAGGTGGAACG
>JBKJJI010000368.1:0-4076 GCA_046598115.1 Acidimicrobiia bacterium
TCGATCCGGCAGCAGCGGTGGTCCTGGCCGACTGGTTCGCGTTCGGTTGGGCGGTGATCGACGCGACCATCGCCACACTGTCGGCAGAGGCCGAGCCGTCGATCGTGCAGCTGTGGCCCGAGCACTTCGATGCGGGCTGCGACGTCGCAGCCGCGCCCGACGTCCGCACCAACCTCGGTGCCTCACCCGGCGATGGCGGGTTCCCCGACCCGTACCTGTACGTCGGCCCATGGGTCGAGGCGCGGCCCGGCGACGCGGCGTACTGGAACGCGGGGTTCGGTGCCGTGCTCGGTTACGACGAGCTGCGCGCGGCCGATGATCCGATCGCGGTCGGCCTGGCGTTCCTTCGCCGCGGCATCGAGCTGCTCGCATCGTGAGGGTCCAGTTCCACTTCGACGTGATGTGCCCGTGGGCGTACCAGACGTCGGTGTGGATGCGCGAGGTGCGTGATCTCGCCGACGTCGACGTCGACTGGCGGTTCTTCAGCCTCGAGGCGGTCAACCGGGCGGAGGGCAAGAAGCACCCATGGGAGCGCGAGTGGTCCTACGGCTGGTCGATGATGCGGATCGGCGCGCACCTCCGACGCATCGACATGGCGCTCCTCGACCAGTGGTACTCGGCAGCGGGGAAGGCCCTGCACGTCGACGGTCGCAAGCCGCACCGCCGCGAGGTTGCCGAGGCGTTGCTCGAGGAGCTGGGACTCGACCCGACCATGGTCGCAGCCGCGCTCGCCGACGAGACGACCAACGACGAGGTCCGGACCGAGCACCAGCAGGTGATCGACCTCGGCTTCTTCGGGGTCCCGACCCTGCGCTTCGACGACGGCCAGGCGCTCTTCGGCCCCGTGCTCATCGAGCCGCCGACCGGCGATGCGGCGCTGCGCCTGTGGGAGCACGTGCTCGGCTGGACGGAGTTCCCGCACGTGTACGAGATCAAGCGACCGAAGCGGCGGGACGACCTCGAGGCGATCGCGCGCACGTTCGCGCCCTACCTCGACGCCCGCGACTGGGAGACGGTCCAGAAGCCGGCGCTGTAGCCGGCAGGGGGCTCAGCGGGGGGCGCGGGGCATGCCGAGACCCACCATCGCGATGATGTCGCGCTGGACCTCGTTCGTTCCTCCGCCGAACGTGAAGATCGTCTGGGCCCGGTAGTTGCGCTCGAGCTTCCCGGCGAGCAGCGCGCCCGTCGATCCCTCGGGGAGGTACGCAGCCTGGCCGACGATCTCCATGAGCGATCGGTAGATCTCGAGCGACAGCTCCGTCCCGTAGACCTTCGTCGCGGACGCATCGGCCGGGTTGAGCCCGACGGTGGACGCCCAGGCGACCTTCCAGTTCATGAGCCGGAGCACCTCGGCGCGCGCGTGCGCACGAGCGAGTGTCGTCTGCACCCACTGGTCCTCGATGACCATGCGACCGTCGGGACGCTCGGCGGTCTGGGCCCACGCCCGGACGTCGTGGATGCTGCGCAGGATCCCCGATGCCGGACAGATCGCGACGCGTTCGTGGTTGAGCTGGTTCGTGATGAGCTTCCAACCCTCGTTCTCCGCGCCGACGAGGTTGTCGACCGGCACGCGCACGTCCTCGTAGAAGGTGGCACTGGTGTACTCGCCCGCCATGGTGTTGAGCGGCGTCCACGAGAACCCCGGCGTGTCGGTCGGGACGAGCAGGACCGAGAGCCCCTTGTGCTTCTTCGCCGACGGATCGGTACGCACCGCGAGCCAGACGTAGTCGGCGTGCTCGATCGCGCTCGTGAAGAGCTTCTGGCCGTTGACGACGTACTCGTCGCCGTCGCGCACTGCCCGCGTCTGGAGTGACGCGAGGTCGGTGCCGGCATTGGGTTCGGTGTACCCGATGGCGAAGTGCATCTTGCCCTGCAGGATCTTGGGCAGGATCCGGTGCTTCTGCTCATCGGTTCCCAATGCCATGAGCGTCGGGCCCACGCTGTTGAGCGTGAGGAGCGGGAGCGGGACGCCCGCCCAATGGGACTCCTCCACGAAGATCGTCTGGTCGGCGACGCTGCGGCCCTGCCCGCCGTACTCGACCGGCCAGCCGATCCCGAGCCAGCCGTCGCTGCCCATGCGTGGGACGTACCGCGTGTAGGTGGACTCGCCGGAGTCGCCGCCCTCGATCTCCTCGACGAGCGCGCTGAAGTACGCACGCAGCTCGGCCCGGAGCGCGAGCTGGTCGTCGGTGAGTGCGAGTCGCATAGGAGTGGCTAGAAGGGTCGGTCGCCGACGATGCTCGCCCGCTCCATGATGCGGACGTCGGGCCAGTAGTCGGACGCGGCGTAGTGCTGTACGGCGCGGTTGTCCCAGAACGCGAGGGAGTCCGGCTCCCATCGGAAGCGGCACTGGTACTCGATCGTGTCGGCCTGTCGGGCGAGGTAGTCGATGAGTGCGGTGCTCTCGGCGGGATCGAGTCCCACGATGTGGTGCACGAAGAACCGGTTGACGTAGAGCAGCTTGCGGTCCGTCTCGGGGTGGGTGCGCACGACCGGGTGCTCGACCATCGGGTACTTCTCCCGCATCGCCGCCTGCTGGTCGTCGGGGACGCCGCGGCCGAACGCCTGGGCGTAGTCGTGGACGGCGGTCAGGCCATCGATCCGGGTCGTGGTCTCGTCGTCGAGACCCTCGTACGCGGCATGCATGTCGCAGAAGAGGGTGTCGCCTCCGGTCGCGGGGACCTCGATCGCGTGGAGGATCGCGGCCATCGACGGGGCCTCCCGCCAGGTCACGTCGTGGTGCCACTGGTTCTCGTAGCCGCCAACGTCGGCCGACTTCTCGAAGCGCACCAGCTCGGGGTGGTCCGGGTTCGGCGGGATGAACGGATGGATCTCGAGGTCACCGAAGCGACGGGCGAACGCGAGGTGCTGCGACTGGTCGATGGGTTGGTCGCGGAAGAAGATGACCTTGTAGTCGAGGAGCGCCTGGCGGATCTCGGCGATCACCTCGTCGGCAAGGTCCTTGGTGAGGTCGATCCCGACGAGCTCGGCGCCGACGGTCGCGGCGAGCGGGGTGACGTCGAAGTGCTCCCAGGTGCGCGCGGCGAGGCGGGCGCGCTCCGCGTGCAGGTGGCCGAGCGGACCGATGAAGCTGTCGTATGGCTCCAGACGCATGCGTCGGGCGGTGAGTGGCGCACTGGGATCGGCCGTGGCCGACGCAACATCGGTCGAGGTCGTCATGGCGCGCGCTCCTCCTGCAGGCTCACCCCGGCACCCTATTCCCGTCGGCATGCCTCGGCAGGTGTCAGCGAGGCGGGAAACGCGTCCCGCCGTCGAGGCGGATGGTCGTCCCGTTGAGATACGGGTTGCGCAGGATCGTCTCGACGAGCATCGCGAACTCCTCGGGCTCCCCGAGACGCTTCGGGTGCACGACGTTGGCCTCGAGACCGGCCCGCATCTCGTCGGGGACGGACATCATGATCGGTGTCCCCATGAGCCCGGGCGCGATCGTGCAGACGCGGATTCCCGACGCGCCGAGGTCGCGGGCCATCGGGAGCGTCATCCCCACGATCCCCGACTTCGCAGCGGCATAGGCCACCTGGCCGATCTGGCCTTCGTATGCCGCGATCGACGCCGTGTGGACGATCACGCCGCGCTCTCCGCCGGCGTCGGGCTCGTTCGTCGCCATCGCTGCCGACGCGAGACGGGACACGTTGAACGAGCCCACCAGGTTGAGCGACACGACCCGCGCGAACGACTCGAGGTCGTGCGGTGTGCCATCGCGTGCGAGGGTGCGGGTCGCGACGCCCCCACCAGCGATGTTCACGACGATGGAGAGCTTGCCGACGGCACCCGCGGTCGCGATGGCTGCCTCGACCGGCTCCCCGTCGAGCACGCTGCCTCCGACGACGCTCACGAGGTCCCCGAGCTCGCTCCGCAGTGTGTCGGCACCGTCGGTCTGGAGATCAAGGATCGTGGTCGGGACACCGATCCCGACGAGATGCCGCACGGTGGCGGCACCGAGGCCACCGGAGCCGCCGGTCACGATCGCGCTCCGTCCTTCGAGGTCCACAGATGCTCCTTCGTCCGGGTATTCGGTCCGGGAAATGCGATGGATGGGTCGGCGCGGCTCGCAG
>JBKJJI010000274.1:0-3027 GCA_046598115.1 Acidimicrobiia bacterium
GTCAGGCCCGGTCGCCGCAGGTCCCGGCGCAACGGGATCGAGACGATAGAGCAGGCGCCCGTCGGCCTCCTGCCAGCGCTCCGCGCGCCCGGCGAGGGCCATGTGCTCGAGGTGCGCGAAGGTCTCGCTCTCGGCCATCACGCCCCAGTGCTTCTTCGGGAAGATGCCGCGCGCCAGGTCTTGCACGCTCGCGGCGCCGAGCGACTGCGAGGCGTCGACGAGCATCATCATGCGCTCCTCGTGGTGCTCCTTGATCGCGTCGACCCGGCCGGGCACATCGTCGAACGGATGCCCGTGGGCCGGGAGGCCCAGCTTCACGCCATCGAGCGCGGCGACGAGATCGAGCGTCTGGAGGTAGGAGTGGAGCGCGTCGCCCCCGTTGCCGACGCCCGAGATGTGCGGGGTGATCGACGGGAGCACGTGATCGCCCGAGAGCAGCACGCCGTGCTCGGGGTCGTAGAGGCAGAGGTGGTCGATCGTGTGCCCGGGTGTGTGGATCGACACCCACTCGCGCCCCGCGAGCTGCAGCCGCTCGCCGTGGACGACACGGCGACTCGGACGCGGCGGTCGGAACAGCGCGCGCAGCGCCCGGATCATCAGGCGCCTGCGTAGCGGCGGCAACGGGTGCTTGCTCCCGCCCCAGGGCGTCTCGCCACCCCAGGGCACCGACCCGGCCTGGAGGTCGGTCGTGGGGTTCTCGCGGAGCGGATCGTCGGCGTAGTCGTCGGCGTGGTCGGCGATCGTGGGGATCTCCTCGGCGCCGATGTCGAGCGCCTGGGCCGCGGCGGCCGCGATGCGCTCGGCCTCGAGCGCCTCCTCCTCGGTCGTCAGCCGGTTGCGTCGGCTCGTCTCGTCGAGCGACCACGTCGTGAACGCCCGATGCGTGACGAGCTCGGCCTTCGCCTCGTGCTTGATCCGCCCGGCACCCCCGAAGTGGTCGGGGTGGGAGTGCGTGACGATGACGGTGTGGATGTCCTTGACCCCGAAGCCGGCCGACTTCAGCCGAGCCTTGAGCGCCCGCCACGACGACGGACCGGGGAGGCCGGGGTCGACGACGGCGAGGCCTCGGTCGTCGAGCAGTCCGTAGGTGTTCACGTGCCCGAGGCCCGGCATCCAGATCGGGAGCTGCATCCGGATGATCCCCGGTGCGACCTCGACGACCTCCTCGGAGGCCGGCTCCTGCTCCTGACGGTGCCGCTTCGGTCGGGGGGCCTCGGTGTCGTGCTCGGTGGTGACCACGCGGGCAGGCTACCGCCCCCCTGTCACGGCCCACCCGGGATGGCCGGCTGTGGCCGCTGCTCCCACCCCTGTCTGTCAGGGGGAGCGCTCGATCAGGCCGCGGCTGCCCAGGGTGCGAGCTTGGGCCAGGGGCGGATGGCTTCGAAGACTGCGCCGGCGGCGAGGCACAGCAGATCCTCGTGCCGTGGGGCGACGACCTGGAGGCCGACGGGAAGACCGTCGACGAGCCCGGCGGGAACGGTGGCCGCGGGCTGTCCGGTGAGGTTGAACGGCGCCACGAACGGGGCCGACATCCCGAACAGCGTGACCGCCTTGCCGTTCACCTCGCCGGTGAGCTCGCCTTCGGCCGCGAGCGCCGGCTTCGGCGTGGTCGGTGTGAGGAGCAGGTCGACGTGCTCGAACACGGCAGCGAGCGCCACGAGGAGCTCGTGGCGACGGCGGTTCGCCTTGGCGATGATCTCGGGTCGGAGGTGCGCGAACGACTCGTACTGGAGCCGCGCGACCGTCGTCAGCTCGTCGAGCCGGTCTTTGACGTCGTCGGCATGCCAGGTCATGTCGTCGACCGTGGAGAGCACGCCCCAGGAGTTCCCGGGCTTCGGGAGGTCGACGACGAGATCGACGCGCTCGAAGCCCGCCGCGGCTACCAGCGCATCGGCCGCGTCCTCCGCGACGCGGGCCGGCTCGGGCTCCGCGTCCGCGAAGCCGAACGACTGGACGAATGCGACCCGTAGCCCCCGGAGGTGCTCCTGCGCCCGGCCCGCGACGATCTCGTCCTCGAACGAGATGTCGAGCTTCGGGAGCGACGTCGGGTCCTGGAAGGTGGGCCCCGATGTGACATCGAGGTAGCGCGCCGCGTCACGCACCGACCGGACCATCGGACCACGCACCGGGTTGAGCGACGACGGGAACGGGCCGGGCGCACGACCCGACCGCCCGAACGTCGGCTTGATGCCGAACAGTCCGCTGTAGGCGGAAGGGATGCGGATCGATCCGCCACCGTCACCGCCGGTGCACGCCGGGAACAGCCCGGCCGCGACGGCCGCGGCGGAGCCGCCGGACGAGCCACCCGGGGTACGCGTGCGGTCCCACGGGTTGCGCGTGACGCCGTGCAGCGGGGTGTTGGTGAAGCTCACCGTGCCGAACTCCGAGGCGGTCGTGAGCCCCGTGATGACGGCACCGGCGGCGCGCAGGCGTGCGACCTCGGTGTCGTCCTCGGTCGCGATGCAATCGGCGTAGACCATCGACGCGTGGGTCGCGGGCCAGCCCGCGACGGATGCGAGCTCCTTGACTCCGATCGGCACCCCTGCGAGCAGGCCGGGATCGTCCCCCGCTGCCACTTCTGCATCGATGGCCGCCGCGCGCTCACGAGCCGCGTCGGCGTCGAGGTGACACACCGAGTTGAGCTCGGGATCGAGACGCGCGATGCGGGCGAGGTGCGCCTCGAGCAGCTCCTTCGACGACAGCGCACCGGCGCGCACCGCGTCGGCGAGGTCCCAGGCGTCGCGCTCCCACAGGTTCGGCATGGCCGTCATGTCGCTCACTCTCCGGTCGAGGGTTCAGGTCTCGTCGGCGTCGGCGTCGGCCGCGAGCTTGGCGAGCTCGGCGAACGAGTCGTCGATCCCTTCGACGAGCACGTCGAGGTCACCCCACTGGTCGCGGTCGGCCAGCAGGCCGAAGTGCAGCTCGCCGCAGTACGACAGGATCGCCACCCCGAGGTTGAGGTTCCGGGAGAGCGGCACCATTGGGAACGCCTCGAGCATCCGCGCGCCCATGCAGTAGAGCGGCTCC
>JBKJJI010000187.1:0-5945 GCA_046598115.1 Acidimicrobiia bacterium
GTGGTGATGACGGCGCACTCGCGCCATCGAGAGGTCCCGGGCGTCGCCACCGCGGAGCGCGTCCGTCAGAACTTGCTCAGCTCGACTGTTGTCTCAAAGACTGTGAGCCCAAGGTCGGTAGTGAAGGTTCCCGAGACCCTCGACGTCCCGCGAGCAACAGAACCCCCGGGCACACCCCAACAGGCGAGCCGTACCGAACCATCGGGAGCGGCCAAGCCGTAACACACATCCGTCGGATCGATGAACTTGAGTCGTAGGCGCTTCTCTGACGCGCGCCCCCGCACATCGAACGGCTCGAGGTATGGCGTACTGCCATAACACCCCGGACCCGGGGGCCGCTCCTGGCCGGTCGTCTCGACAAACCCGGCGCTCGGCTTCGTGATCTTCTCGTCGTTCACGACAACCAGGATGAAGCCATCCCACGAATTGGTGCAACCGCCGGCGTGACCATCGGTGTGGATCTCCCCGAACCACGCCTCGTCCGCCGCCGCGATCTGCTTCTTGGTCGCGCCGGTACCCAGGATCAGGCATCGCGGGTCGAGCGTCGTGGACGTCGTCGATGCACCCGCAGTGGTGGTCGTCGTCCGAGGGCAGTCGATGTCCCCGAGCCCGCCGGTGGCCACCGCGGGCTCGGTACCACCGACCCCGAGCGCGAGCACTCCCCCGAACAGCAGGACAACACCGACCGTCATTCCCCGCCGACGGACTGGAACCCGCATCGCACCCTTCCGAAGCCCTCGCTCGCTCTGCTGGCCCACCGCGTACCGCGGCAGGCGCCCAGAGCTCTAGACACTCGCCATGGCGCGGGCCCATGACGCCAACTCCAGTGGCTGGCCCGAGGCCGCGCCGAATGATCCGCGCGCGCGGCGGGTATCGGCCCCGCATTCGCAGAGTCAAGGCGCCCGCGGCGTGCTGACGGCCGCACGACGGGACAAAGCCACGAGGACCATGAAGTGGTGGAGCGAACCCCTCTGTCAGCACAGCCGCACAATGACACTGACTGAAGTGGTGTGAATCGGCTTCGGGTCTTCCCGAGAGAGCCCGTCCGCTGCGATCTGGGGGGTGTGAGCGACCATTGGGTGTGTCCACACCGAGGATGCGCACGGTGGTCGGTGCTCCCGTCGGGCAGCTCGACCACCAACGTGTCGCCGTCGACGGCTTCGAGCACTCGTACGCGAGGTGTTGCGTCACGGCGCTGGTCCCCCGCCCACCATCCGAAGACGGAGGCAGCGACCAACACCAGCACGACGACAGCGCGGGAGCGAATCACCCGACCGAGACGACACGGTCCCGGTGAAGTGACGCCCTGCCCTGAACTATCGAGAGTGGCGAATCACGCGTCAGTCGCCGGGCGCGTCGGCCTCGTCGCCCTGGTCGTCGTCACCGGGCGCGTCGGCCTCAGCGGGCACGTCGGGCGCGTCGGTCACGACGGCGGGTCGACTCTCTTCGGGACCGGAACCGCCGATGGCGCCAGCGACGGTGATCCCACCCACGCCGGCGCCCACGACAGCAGCACCGAGCACGATCTTGCCGGCAACCGTGCCGACGAAACGAGCCACTGCGCTCAACATGGCTGGACCTCCTACAGGGCGTCGCTGGGGCGCGGCCGCCCAGCGGGACGACCTTGACATGTCTTTCGGCACCCGGGGGTTCGGGCTTGAAGAATATCTTCCCGCTCACGGCCCGCCGACGGACAAACACCCACGACTTCTACGTTGCGGACGTAGCGCTCTACCGGGCTGAGCCCCACCCCGAGGGGAACCGATCGCGGACGCGAATGACAAGCACGCGAGCGTCATCGCGAATCGGAGTACCGCGCGACCACGATCGTGTCACCGTCGACGACCTCGATCACCGTCCACGGGGTGGCGACCGATCGGTGGTCGACGCCGGTCCACCACCCGACGGTCGACGCGAAGAGGACGACGACGAGGATCGTCATACGCGCTCGGCCGCAAGACATGTCCCGGCGACCGTGACCACGCGCTCCCGTGACACCCGCACCGGTGACCGCCGAATCGAACAACGGCCGGTACTGTCTCGGTGCCGATGCGCCGTCTTCGTTGGATCATCCCCGTGCTGTTGCTCGTGGTCGCGGCCTCTGCCGGCGCGGCCTACCTCTTCGTGCAGCCCGACCTCTCGGACCGGCGGGAGGCCGTCGACGCCGCGTGGGTCCCGCTGCGCGCCCCGTTGGCGCTTCGGTACGAGGCCCTGGGGGCGCTCACCCAGTCGCTCGTCGACGCCGGTGCCGGCGACCGGGCTGTCACGAAGGACCTCACGACCACGTTGACGCGGTGGAACCGCTTCGTCCTCCGGGGACCCAAGCACACCGACCCCGGCACCGAAGCGGTCATCGCCAACGACCTCGAGGCGCTGGGTCGCCGAGCCCGCGCGAACGTCGCGGGATCGGCGCGTCTCAACGCGAACGAGATCATCACAGGCGCCCTCGGCGCGTTCGACCTCGCCGTGGCGCCGCCGCCGCTGATCCGGGCCTACAACCGGACCGTGCGCGACTACGAGGACGCGCGCGGGGGCACGATCGACTCGCTCGTGGCCGACGTGCTGGCGTTCGATCCGCGCCCGGTGCTGCAGATCGGCACCTGACCGTCCGTCAGGAGGTCGATGGTCATCGGGCGGTGCCGAGCACGCCCTCGTGCGCACGCTCGATCCGTGCGACCTCGCTGACGGGCGCGACCCGCCAGAACCACCGGACGGCGTCGTCCCACTCATCGAGCATGGCCGCCGCGACGGACGAGTCGGCGTGCGCGCGGTGGAGATCGACCCAGAAGCGCAGCTCGGCGGCCTGGGCGTCGTCGACGAGCGACGCTTCCACGAGCTGACGGTTGAGCCGGGTGACGAGCAAGTGCCCGGGGTCGTAGACGAACGCCTGCCCGCCGGTCATCCCGGCCCCGAGGTTGTACCCGAAGGGCCCGAGGATGACGACGGTGCCACCGGTCATGTACTCGCAGGCGTGGTCGCCCGCACCCTCGACGACCGCGGTCGCGCCGCTGTTACGGACACAGAACCGCTCACCGACCTTCCCGGCGACGAACAGCTCGCCACCGGTGGCGCCGTAGAGCAGCGTGT
Organism: Acidimicrobiia bacterium; assembly: GCA_046598115.1. Lineage (GTDB taxonomy): Bacteria > Actinomycetota > Acidimicrobiia > IMCC26256 > PALSA-555 > DASUAO01. The sequence goes on from JBKJJI010000187.1 coordinate 3,088, forward strand.
TCCCGGCGAGCACCGGGTCGCCGGCGTCGTCCGCCGGAGGGCGCACGACGATGCGCCCTCCGCCCATGCCCTTCCCGACGTAGTCCTGCGCCTCCCCGACGAGCTCGAGCGACACGCCGTTGCTCAAGAACGCGCCGAAGCTCTGGCCGGCGGAGCCACGGAACCGCGCCGAGACGGTTCCCGGCGGCGCACCCGCGCCGAACTCCAGCCCGATGGCGCCTCCGAGCGACGCCCCGATCGTGCGATCCGCGTTGGTGATCTCGTAGTCGAGCTCGAGGTCCGCGCCCTCCCACATCGCCGCGAACGCGTCGTGCAGCAGCCGGGCATCGAGCTCCGAGCGCGGCCGCTGGACCGGGACGTGGGCCACGAAGTGCCTCGGGGCCGATGCGTCGTCGGGGACGCGCAGCAACGGATCGAGCACCAGCGTGTCGGCCCGCTCGTCGCCGGTGGTGCGCTGGCGGAGGCACTCCACCTGCCCGATCGCCTCGTCGAGTGAGCGGAAGCCGAGGGACGCCAGCAGGCGCCGGACCTCGTCGGCGATGAACACCATGTAGGTGGCGACCCCTTCGGGGGTCCCCGCGAACTTCGCCCGAAGGCCCGGCCGCTGCGTCGCGATGCCGGTCGGGCAGGTGTCGCGGTGGCACGCGCGCACCATGATGCAACCTTCCGCGAGCATTGCCGCGGTCCCGAAGCTGTACTCGTCGGCTCCGAGGAGGGCCGCGATCACCACGTCACGCCCGGTCTTGAAGCCGCCGTCCACCCGGAGCCGTACCCGGTCGCGGAGCCCCTCGGCGACGAGCGTGGCCTGCGCATCGGCGAGCCCTAGCTCCCAGGGCAGCCCGGCGTTCTTGATCGACGACAGCGGCGAAGCGCCGGTCCCGCCGTTCGCACCCGAGATCTGCACCACCTCGGCCAGCGCCTTCGTGACCCCTGCGGCGATCGTCCCGACGTTGTCCTCGGCGACGAGCTTCACCGACACCTCGGCGAGCGGGTTCACCTGCTTCAGGTCGAAGATCAACTGCGCGAGATCCTCGATCGAGTTGATGTCGTGGTGCGGCGGCGGGGAGATCAACCCCACGCCGGGCTGGGTGAAGCGGAGCCGCGCGATCTCGCCGCTCACCTTGTGACCGGGCAGCTGACCGCCCTCGCCAGGCTTGGAGCCCTGGGCCATCTTGATGTTGAGCTCGTCGGCGTAGGCGCAGTACTGCGGCGTGACGCCGAAGCGCCCGGAGGCGATCTGCTTGATGCGCGAGTTCCGGTCGCGGGCGCTGCCCCGCGTGAGGTAGCGGGCCGGGTCCTCGCCGCCCTCCCCGCAGTTGCTCTTGCCGCCGATCATGTTCATCGCGATCGCGAGCGTCTCGTGTGCCTCGGCCGAGAGCGCACCGTGCGACATCGCCCCGGTCGAGAACCGCTGCGTGATCGCGTGCACGGGCTCGACCTCTTCGATCGGCACCGGGTCCACCGCGGCGACGAGCTCGAGCAGGTCACGCAGCTCGGTGACGGGTCGCGTCTCCACGAGCTCGCGGAAGCGGTCGTAGAGCTCGACGCGGCCCTGCTCCACCGCAGCCTTCAGCAGGTGCGCGGCGCGCACGTCGACCGGATCGGGGTTCGGGAGCGGCTCGGCGCGGTCCCCGTCGAAGAAGATGACCGTCCCCTGCTCCTCGAGCGGCGCGGCGGGGACCGCGGCGAACTTCCCGCCGTCGTCACCCCGCTTCGCTCGACGTGCCGACCCGCCGTTGCCGGACTCCTCGTCGTCGACGACGAGCCCGATCGACGCGTGCAGCGCGGAGATGAGCTCGGGGTTGTTCGAGTGGTACTCACCGCCGCGCTTGCGGAAGCGGACGATGCCCGGCTCGTCGAGCGCCGGGGCGTCGCTGTACGCGATTGCGTGGCGGGCGAGGACGTCGGCCGCGAGGTGGGTGAACCCCACGCCACCGACCGTCGAGGTCGTGCCCCGGAGGCACCGGGCCACGACCTCGTTGCCGAGGCCGAGGGCCTCGTAGATCTGGGCGCCGCGATAGCCATCGACGGTGGAGATCCCCATCTTGGAGAGGATCTTCAGGACGCCGTCCTCGATCGCGGCCTGGAACTTCGCCTGAGCCTCCGACGAGTGCAGCTCACCGAGCTGCCCGTCGTCGGCCATGGCGGCGATCGTGAGCAGCGCGACGCGCGGGCTGATGGCGTCGGCCCCGTAGCCGAGCAGGCACGCGACCGCATGTGTGTCGCGTGCGTCGCCGGAGTCGACGACGATCGACACCTTCTGGCGGATCCGCGCACCGACGAGCGCGTGGTGCAGCGCCCCCACCGCGAGGAGCGACGGGATCGGCGCCCGCTCGGCGCTCACCCCGCGGTCGGAGAGCACGAGGATGGAGGCCCCGCTGTGCACGGCATCGAGCCCTGCGGTGGCCAGGGCGTCGATGCCCGGCGCGAGCGCATTCGTACCTTCGGCGACCGGGAAGGTGGCGTCGAGGCCGGCGGACCGGAACGGCGACCGCTGCGGGTCGAGCAGGGCGTCGAACGCGTCGGGGAACAGGAAGAACGACCGGAGCTCGAGCAGCCGCGCCGCGTCGGGCGTCTCGCTCAGCAGCGCCGCGCGCGGTCCGAGGCACGTGCGCAGCGACATGACGAGCCGCTCGCGCAGGTGATCGATGGGCGGGTTGCTGACCTGCGCGAACCGCTGCTTGAGGAAGCCGAAGACCGGACGCGGGCGCGTCGCGACCGCGGCGAACGGCGTGTCGTCGCCCATCGAGAACGTGGGCTCCTTCGCGTCGGTCGCCATGGGCTTGAGCACCATGGCGATCTCCTCCTTGTTGCAGCCGAACACCGCCTGCTCGACGAGGAGCTCGTCCGGCTCAGGC
>JBKJJI010000436.1:0-4448 GCA_046598115.1 Acidimicrobiia bacterium
CCGATCCGCGCAGGTCGAAGGTGGCGGTTCAGCGCCGGTCGAAGGTGACGCCGGCCTCTTCGCGGTCCCACGTGGTGGCGGTCACGCCGTCGTCGCGTAGCTCGTACTTGAGCACCCGTCCGACGGGGTTGCGCGGCAGGTCGACGCGGAACTCGACGAAGCGAGGGACCGCGAAGTACGGCACGTGGTCGATCGCCCAACGGCAGAGCTCCTCCTCCGACAGCGTCGCGTCGGCGACGAGGACCGCCGTCACCTTGACCTCGTCCTCGCCGAGGTCGCTCGGGACCGAGTGCACCACCACATCGGCGATCTGGTCGTGGCCGTGGAAGATCCGCTCCATCTCGAAGCTCGAGATGTTCTCCCCCCGGCGTCGGAGGTAGTCCTTCTTCCGGTCGACGAAGTAGAGGAACCCGTCGTCGTCGAGACGCCCGAGGTCGCCGGTGTGGAACCAGAGGTTGCGCAGCACCGCGAGCGTGTCGTCGGGTCGGCCCCAGTACCCGGTGAACATCACGTTCGGACGCGTCGGTCGGCACACGATCTCGCCGATCTGGCCGACCTCGACGGGGACGTCGCGCTCGTCGAGGAGGCTGACCTCGAACTCGTGGTCGTTGGGCTTGCCTGCGGCGCCGGGCGCGTTGACGTCACCGGCCGGGAGCATCGAGATGAGCGACGCCTCGGTGAGGCCGTAGCCACCGCTGAAGGTCGCACACCCGAAGCGGTCGCGCCACAAGGCGTCGGTCGCGGGGGGCATGGGCGCAGCTGCGCACAGCCGAAGCCTGTGACCGGCCTGGTCGGGATGGTCGGCGGCCTCGGCGATGAGGATCGCGAGCGACCCGAGCAGCGACACCATGGTCGCCCCGGTGCGTGCGACCTCGGGCCAGAAGCGCGAGACGGAGAACCTGCGGGCGATCGAGGCGCTCCCGCCGGTGACGAGCGTGCCCACGACACAGATCGAGATCGCGTTGAAATGGAACAGCGGCAGCGGCGTGAGCACGACGTCGTCGCTGCGCCGCTGCCAGGCCCGCGCGATCTGGTCCGCGAGGGCGACGATGTAGTGCTGCGGGAGCATGCAACCCTTGGACGGCCCGGTCGTGCCGGCGGTGTAGATGAAGCAGGCGAGGTCGCCGGGTCCGACCTGGGCATCCGGGACGGGACCATCGGGTGCGGACGCGAGCAGCCGGTCCCACTGGTGGGTGGCGATCGCCGTGATCTCGGCATCGGGCTCCCCGGCGACGATGCAGGCCGTGAGCGCGGGCGTGCCCGGACCCGCGATCGCGGCGATGCGCGAGGCGAAGTCGCCCTGCACGATGATCACGTGCGATCCCGAGTCGGCGAGCTGGTGGCGCAGGAACTCGCCCTTGTACGCGGTGTTGATCGGAACCTGGACCGCACCCAGCTTGAGGGCGGCGAAGAACGAGATCACCTGGGCCGGGCAGTTCTCCAGCAGCGTCGCGAGCCGGTCGCCGCGCGAGACGCCGAGTTCGGTGAGTGCATGGGCGAGCTTGTCGCTCGCCTCGTCGATCTGCCGGGCGGTGTACGCGTCTCCCTCGAAGTCGAGGTACAGGCCGTCGGGGTCGTTGCCGAGCCGGTGCGCGAGCGCGTCGAGCACCGTCGCATCGTTGCCGAGTGCTCCCACGGCGCCTGACACTAGCGTCAGGTCCTCGAACGGGGTCGCCCGCCCCGCCGGCGCGTACCAGGCGTGACCCGTCATCATGGGAGGCGATGACGGAGGACGCGATCCACCACTACCGGGCGCGGTGCGCGTGGGAGGGCTCGACCGGCGTCGGCTACGACGCCTACAGCCGGGCCCACACCGCGATCGTGCCGCCCGCACTCGACGCCGTCGCGATGAGCGCCGACCCGGCGTTCCGCGGCGACCCGGCGCTCGTGAACCCAGAGCAGCTCCTCGTGCTCGCGGCTTCGTCGTGCCAGCTCCTGAGCTTCCTCGCGGTCGCGGCTCGCGCCCGGATCGACGTCGTCTCGTACACCGACGACGCCGAGGCGGTGATGCCAGAGGACGATCCCCCGATGCGCGTCACCGCCATCACGCTCCGTCCGCAGATCCGCGTGCGTGGCGCCGTCGAGGAGTCCCGACTCCGGCACCTCTGCGACGTCGCACACCGTGAGTGCTTCATCGCCAACAGCCTCACGAGCGACATCCGCGTCGAACCGACCTTCACGATCGACTGAGCGCGGGAGACCGTGCTCGCTAGGGCAGGATCCCCCGGTGTGCAGCCGGGACAGGCGGGCGGTTGCGTCGGGCCGCGCTGAGCGCGAGGCCATCGAGGAGGGCGTCGCGCAGCTCGGACGGCTCGATGATCTCGTCGTAGCTCAGGGCGTCGGCCGACGAGTACGCACCGCCCAGCTCCGCGTGCTCGAGCAGGGCCCGGGCATCGGGTTCGAGCCGGGCCGCGTCGGCACCACTCTCGGCGGGCATCGCGCCGAGGCGGGCACCGGGGAACGCGAACGTGACCGTCTGTGCGTCGAACGGGTTCATCGCCATGAGTGACGATCCGAACCCGTATGCCTTGCGCAGCGTGACATGCAGCTTCGGTGACCGGACGCGGTGCTGTGCAGCGAACATCCGGGCCGCGTGGCGCAGGATCCCCTGGCGCTCCGAGGCGGTCCCCGCCAGCACCCCGGGGTTGTCGGCGAGGAACACGACCGGGAGGTGGAAGGCGTCCGCCACGCCGAGGAAGTGTGCAGCCTTGTCGGCCGACTCCGCGTCGATCGCTCCGGCCTTCACCGCAGGCTGGTTCGCGACCACGGCGACCGCGGCCCCGCCCAGCCGGGCCAACGCGGTGACCACCGGACGCCCGTGCGCCGGCTCGATCTCCAACACCGAGTCGGCGTCGAAGACGGCGTCGATGACGGTCCGGACGTCGTAGCCGCGCCGCGGGTCGGCGGGCACGAGATCGAGGAGCTCGGGCACCGCCCGTCGTGCAGTCGCGGCGCCGGCCTCCGCAGAGGCCAATGCAGAGGCCAATGCAGAAGGCGGGTGCTCCCAGGCGTTCGAAGGGAAGTACGACAGGTACCGGCGGACCAGGGCGAGCGCGGTCGCGTCGTCGGCGACGGCGTTGTGTGCGACGCCGCTCAATACGGCATGGACTGCCGGCCCGCCCAGCTCCTCCTTGGTGACGTCCTCGCCCATCGACGCCTTCACGAGCGGCGGGCCCGCCGAGAACACCGCGGCGTGCTCCGTCATCACCACGAAGTCCATCAGAGGCGCGGTGAGTGCACCGTGACCGGCGGAGGCGCCCATCACGACGCACACCATCGGCACCGTGCCCGAGAGCGATGCGAGCGTCTGGAGGTCGTTCGGTGCGCGTCCCCGCCGCTCGAACGCGTTCTGCGCGCGCTCCCCTGCTCCCTCGAGCAGCATGACCAGCGGGACGCGCTCCTGGCCCGCCAGCTCGGCGAGCCGCTGCCGCTTGGCCGTGGTCCCGTGTCCGATGGAACCACCCATGACGGTGAAGTCCTCGGCCCCCACGAGCACCGGGCGTCCCTCGATCAACCCGTGGCCGGCGACCAGTGCGTCGGCCGGGGCGGTGGGCGACACTCCCCGCTGGACCGAACCAGTCAGCGTCCCGAGCTCGACGAACGTGCCGGAGTCGAGCAGGGCCTCCACCCGCGCCCGGGCGTCGAGTCGTCCACCGGTTCGCTGACGCTCGAGCCGCTCGGGACCACCCATCGCCCGGGCCTCGGCCCGACGTGCGGTGAGGTCGTCGATGATCGGCGTCCAGTCGTCGCGGCTCATCCCGAACCGCCCCCCAGGGGACCAGCCGCCCCGAGACCAGCCGCCCCGAGACCAGCAGCCAGGGCGTCGGCGTGCGCGGCGACGGTGCCGAACGCAGTGTTCAGGAGCCACGCGCGCTTCAGGTAGAGGTGCACGTCGACCTCCCAGGTGAAGCCCATGCCCCCGTGCACCTGCATCGAGTCCTTCGCATTCTTGAGCGCGGCCTCTGCTGCGAGGATGCGCGCCCCGGAGATCGCGCGGTCGAGCTCGCCGACCTCGGGGTCGTCGAGGGTGACCGCGGCCGCGTCCACCGCGGCACGTGCGAGCTCGGCGCGCACGAGCATGTCGGCGAGGATGTGCTTCACGGCCTGGAACGACCCGATCGGCCGGTCGAACTGCTTCCGGTCGAGCGCGTAGGCCGTCGCCGCCTCGACGCAGGCCGTCGCCATCCCGACCTGGAACGCGGAGGTGAGCACGGCGCCACCGCGTCGCCACCGGCGTGCATCGTCGGCGTCGCCGACGACCTCGCCCGGCGGCAACGCGTCGACGAGGTGGACCGGTGTCAGGGGATCGAGCGGCCACTCGACGGCCCGCGCGCCGTCGAGGGCGCCGGGGTCGATGCGGCGGATCCCGTCCGAGTCGAGCACGACCAGCGCGTCGGCGGCGTCGAGGTGCTCGATCGCGATCGGTCCGGGCCCATTCCCTTGCTCCA